>CACZPL010000151.1 GCA_902783015.1 uncultured Lachnospiraceae bacterium | reverse complement strand
GGGCATCTACCCCAAATTATATTATCAAGGAGGTTCAAAACAGTATGTCAGAAGAAAGTTTTGAGGAATTATTGAAACAGTCGGAGGAGAAAGAAACAAGAATCAAACCGGGCAGCATTGTTGAAGGTCGTATCATCAATGTAAAGCCTGACGAGATCACGGTGGACATTCAGTACAAGGCAGACGGTGTCATCACAAGAGCCGAGTATTCCAATACACCGAATCTCGATCTGACCACAGTTGTGAAGGAAGGGGATCCCATCACAGTAAAGGTTGTAAAGACAAATGACGGCGAGGGCCAAGTGCTCCTTTCCTACAAGCGCGTTGCGGCTGAGAAGTCCTACGCAGAGCTTGAGGAGGCATTTGAGAACGGTACCGTACTTAAGGCACCGGTCGTAAAGGCTGTCGACAAGGGTCTTACGGTTGTCGTGAAAGAGGTTCAGGTATTTATCCCTGCAAGTCTTGTATCGGATATCTACGAGAAGGATCTCTCCAAATACATGGGTCAGGAAGTTGAGTTCGTACTTACAGAGTACAATCCGAAGAAGCGCAGGATCATCGGAAACAGAAAGCAGCTCCTCGTTGCAGAGAAGTCAGAGCTTGCAAAGCAGCTCTTTGAGCGCATCAAGGTCGGCGATGTTGTGGAAGGCGTTGTAAAGAATGTTACAAGCTTCGGCGCATTCATCGATTTGGGTGGCGCAGACGGTCTGTTGCACATCTCCGAGATGTCCTGGGGCCGGATCGAGGATCCGAAGTCCGTTGTCAAGGTTGGCGATACCATCAAGACCTTCATCAAGGATATCAACGGCGAGAAGATCGCTCTGTCCTTAAAATTCGAAGAAGAGAATCCGTGGGTGAAGGCTCAGACCACCTACGCAGTCGGCAATGTTGTAACCGGTAAGGTTGCAAGAATGACAAGCTTCGGCGCTTTCGTTGAGCTTGAGCCGGGCGTGGATGCACTGCTTCATGTGTCTCAGATTTCCAACGAGCGCGTTGAGAAGCCCGAGGATGTATATAAGATCGGCGATGAGGTTACCGCTAAGGTGGTTGACTTCAAGCAGGAAGAGAAGAAGATCAGTCTTTCCGTAAAGGCACTTCTTGCACCGGCAGATGAAGCACCGGCTGCAGATGTTGCAGAGGAGGAAGCACCGGCTGCTGAGGAGGAGTAATCCCGATATGGCATACGGCTACGAGGAATTTAAAACAGATGTCTATCGCTTGACGGACATCGATTTAAATCAGTATAAAGAACGCCAGATGAAGCGCCGGATCGAGACGCTGATCCAGAGAAAGAAGTTCAAGGGTTTCGATGACTTCTTCAAGGGGATGAAGGCTGATAACGCACTTCTTCGTGAGTTTATCAGTTATCTGACCATCAACGTTTCCCAGTTTTACCGGAATCCGGATCAGTGGGAAAAGTTCGAGAAGGAGATGGTTCCCTATCTTCGCCAGAAATACGGCGACAGATTAAGGATCTGGAGCGCAGCGTGCTCCACGGGAGATGAACCCTACACCATTGCAATGATCCTTGCAAAATACATTCCGCTTACTAAGGTGGAGATCATTGCCACGGATATCGATGATGATGTGCTTGCCTTTGCGCAGACCGGCATCTATTCATCCAAGAGTGTTTCGGATCTTCCGAAGGAATATCTGACCAAGCACTTTACCAAGACGGATGCCACACATTACGAGATTTCCGACGAGATCAAAAAGCATATCAAGTTCCAGAAGCACAATCTTCTCAAGGATCGCTTTTTTACGGGCGTCAATATGATCGTTTGCAGAAACGTGGTGATCTACTTCACGGATGAGGCAAAGGAAGGCGTGTATAAGCGCTTTAACCAGTCTCTCACGAAGGATGGCGTGCTCTTTATCGGAAGCACGGAGCAGATCTTACGTGCGAACGAGCTCGGATTTGACAATATGCAGACATTTTTCTACAAAAAGATGTAATTTCAAAGATCGCGGTCTTTATACCGCGATCTTTTTTATGAATTAATACTTGATTTTATGGATGCGCTGTGTTATTATAGCGAAGTTGTGACAAACATGATTATGGATGGTCCTCTGGTCCGTATGGGATTTACGAACATCTGAAATTAGGAGGATTTTAAAATGAGCAATGCAGACATCATCAAGAGCATTGAGAAGGCGCAGCTCAAAAAGGAAGTTGCGAAGTTCAATGTAGGTGACACCGTAAGGGTTCACGCAAAGATCAAAGAGGGTAACCGTGAGAGAATTCAGGTATTCGAAGGTACTGTTTTAAAGAGACAGGGCGGCAGCAACCGTGAGACCTTCACCGTAAGAAAGAATTCCAACGGTGTCGGTGTAGAGAAGACTTGGCCCTTACATTCCCCGACGATCGAGAAGATCGAGGTTGTAAGACGCGGTAAGGTAAGACGTGCAAAGCTGAATTATCTGCGTCAGCGCGTAAGTAAGAGAGCTAAGGTAAAAGAGATCGTAAAATAATGAAAGTCGACCGGGGCATATACCATATACTCCGGTCACTTTTTTAGGATTTGATAATGGGAAGAGTCAGCAGGTCCATCCGAAGAAACGGCTTCAGATTACCGCGTACGCGCAATATCGGAAACAAAATTTTGCGCGGAATCACGCGGTGGTTTTTGCTTTGCTTTGTAGCAGCTATTTTCGGCTATGCCATCTCGGCTTTCTTCTTTCAAACGGTCCATGTGACGGGGCCGTCGATGCAGCCGCTGCTTGCGGATTCCGATGTGGTTTTGGTCAATAAGCTTGCACCTGGCCTGATGAAGCTGAAGCGCTTTGATGTGGTGGCCTATAAGCTGGTCGGAACCGACCAGTACTATGATATTAAGTGCGTTGTGGGTCTGCCCGGCGAAACCCTGCAGATCTCCAACGGTGCGATCATTGTGGACGGTGTCGAGATCAAGGATACACCCTGGGAGGAGCGCATTCAGACCGCGGGACTTGCGGAAACCGTGGTAAAGCTTGATAAGGGCGAATACTTTTTGCTCGGGTATAATGTTAACAACAGTGAGGATTCCCGCTTTTCGAGTGTCGGAAATGTGAGTAAGACGGAGATTCTCGGCAGGGTGATCTACCGGATCTCCCCGAAGGATAAAAGAGGAAAGATCAAATGAACATTCAATGGTATCCGGGGCACATGACGAAAGCCAAGCGTATGATGCAGGAGGATATTAAGCTGATCGATATCGTGATCGAGCTTCTCGACGCCAGAGCACCGAAATCGAGCAGAAATCCTGACATCGACACGCTTGCAAACGGTAAGTCAAGGCTTGTGCTCTTAAATAAGCAGGATCTTGCCGATCAAAGCGTCAATCAGAAATGGTCGGAGTATTTCAAGGGAAAGGGGATTCTCTGTCATGCGGTCGACGCCAGAAGAAATCAGGATATGAAGCCGGTGATGCAGCTGATCGAACAGGCCTGCAAGGAGAAAACGGAACGGGACCGTGCACGCGGGATCTTGAACAGACCGATCCGTGCTATGATCGTGGGAATTCCGAATGTCGGAAAATCCACCTTCATCAATTCCTTTGCGAAAAAAGCCTGCACCAAGGTCGGGAACAAGCCGGGTGTGACAAAGGGAAAGCAGTGGATCCGTCTCTCAAAAAATGTGGAGCTGTTGGACACACCGGGTATTTTATGGCCGAAATTCGAGGATCCCGAGGTCGGGCTGCATCTTGCCATGATCGGTTCCGTAAATGACGATGTGGTTGAGCTGTATGCGCTTGCCCTGCATCTCATAGAATTTTTGCAAAAAAATGATTGTAATACGCTTGCGGAGCGGTATAATATAGATGTTACGGGTGAGGCACCGTATATCCTTGAGCAGATTGCGCTGGCAAGGAGCTGCCTGAAAAAAGGCGGAGAAGCGGATGTGGACAAGGCTGCCAAGCTTTTGCTGGATGATTTCAGAAGCGGCAGACTCGGCAGGATCAGTCTGGAGAGCCCGGAAACAGAACAATCGGAGTAGGATCATGAGCAAGAAGAAAAAAGACAAAGAGTTAATCGATACGGAAGCAAAAGAGGAAACAGCTAAGGAAGCTGTTGATACGGAAGTTAAAAATGAAAAAACATCCGAGGATGCTGCCTCCGAAACAAAGGAAGCGGCGGAGGATGAGATCGCCCCGGAGGATGTCACCTACGACGCGGACGGCAATGTGATCGTCAAAAAGAAGCGTCGCAGAAAAAGACAGAGAAAGCCTTCGGAGGTCAATATCGTAAAGGAACTGCTCGGTCTGATCGTGTATATCGGCGTGGTGGTTTTGGTCTGCTTTTTGATCATCACCTTTATCGGCTGCCGTTCTCAGGTAGACGGTAACTCCATGAACCCCACCTTGAACGATAAGGACAATCTCTGGGTGAACAAGTTGGCATATAAGATCGGTGAGCCGAAACGGTTTGATATCATCATATTTAATTACAGCGAGGATGTAACCTACGTGAAGCGTATCATCGGTCTTCCCGGTGAAACGGTCATGATCGACAAAGAGGGTAACATCTATATTGATAATGAGTTGTTACAGGAAAACTACGGCAAGGAACGGATCATAGATGCGGGACGAGCCGCCTCGCCGGTCATCCTGGCCCACGATGAATACTTCGTGCTGGGAGATAACCGGAACGGAAGCTCGGATTCGCGATGGTCGGATGTCGGGAATGTCAAGAAGGATCAGATCATAGGAAAGGTAGTCTTAAGGATCTTTCCGTTCAAGTCCTTCGGACCGGTACATTGATATGAGAGCGATCGGAGAAATTACAGAGGAATACGGCAGTATCACGGCCGGGGGGAAAGAGGCCTTCCGGTCGTTTTTGCATGCTTACGAAGGTGATGAGCGTAAGGGCGTTGTGAAGCTTTGTGAGCGCGCAAAAAAGGAGATAGAGAAGATCGAGGCTGAGGAAGCTCGTACGGAGAAAATGTACACCTTCGAGGACAAGTTTCACGCTGAGGGATATCGTTATATCTGCGGCATCGATGAGGTAGGTCGCGGTCCGCTCGCGGGACCGGTTGTCACCTGCGCCGTTATTTTGCCTGCGGATGAGCGGATCCTTTTTTTGAATGATTCCAAGCAGGTGAAGAAGGAAAAGCGCGAGGAGCTCTATGAGATCATTAAAGAGAAGGCGGTGAGCTTTGCCGTCGGGATCTGCTCCGAGCAGACCATCGATGAGATCAACATTTTGCAGGCGACCTACGAGGCGATGCGACAGGCGATCGGAAAGCTTGATCCGCAGCCGGAAATTTTGCTCAATGATGCGGTGAAGATCCCTAATGTAAATGTGCGTCAGATACCGATAATTAAAGGGGATACTCTTTCTGCGAGTATCGCGGCGGCGAGTATTGTGGCGAAGGTGACCAGGGATCGGATGATGGAGGAGTATGACCGGCTGTATCCGGGGTACGGTTTCGCGAAGCACGTCGGGTATGGGACGGCGGAGCATATAGCTGCGCTGAAGGAACTTGGGCCGTGTCCTATACATCGGAGAAGTTTTATTACTAAATTTGTGTGACGTAGTTTGTTGACTGTGTGACGCGTCAGGCTCCCGGCAGGTATTTTTTGACCCGCTCTGAGTGATGGAATTTAATTTGGTTGGACGGGTCGCTCTCAAAAAGCACCATGCCTCGCGCCATGACGCTGTCTGGAGAAGAATATGGATGTTTCGAATAACATTCAATTGAATAATTATGTGAGGAATGACGTTCAACCGAAGGTTGACGCGCAACCTTCGACCCAGGGCGCCGTGCCTTCTGCAGGTGGGGAGCTTTCGGCGAATGCGGCGATCACGCAGGTGGCGGAAGGACAGATGTTCAACGGGCAGATCGTTGATGTGCAGGGAAAGGATGTCAGCATCCTGCTGCAAGGGAATAAGACCCTGAATGCGCATATGGCGGAGGCGATGAACTTAAATATCGGAGATTCCCTCACCTTTTTGGTGAAGGAAAACACCGGGGCCAATGTCACGATCAAGCCGATGCCGGAGAGTGTCGGGGCCATGAAGGACAATGTGATCTTCGGCGTGCTCGAGCAAAACGGGATGTCGCCGACGGAAAAGAATTATCAGATCGTTGATCAGCTGATGAACAACAATATGCCGGTAAACAAGGAAACCATGCAGAAGCTGATGCAGCAGTCCTACAAGTTCCCGGATGCTTCCATGGATACACTTGTTGCCTTAAACAAGATGAACATTCCCGTAAGCGCCGAGAGTATTGCACAGTACGAGCAGTATCAGGCAAACACCCATCAGTTGACGGGCGATGTGGCAAGGCTTGCGCAGTCCTTTGAGAGCAGCTTTACCGAGGTTCTTTCCGGCCTTACGGAACCGGCTGAGATCACCTCCTTTACGGGTGAGGTGCTTGCGGCAGTTTCCGATCAGGCGGACCTGCAGAACATTTCGCGGGAATTTGAACAGCTTGCCAAGATGACGGAAGCCGAGACCTTGAACAATATGGCGCAACCGGTGAAGAGCGAGACTGCACAGGCACTCCCGGAGAGTGCTGTTCCGGCAGCGGTTTTAGGCGAGGCTGCAGCAGCTGCCGATGCGGAAATGCCCGTACAGCTTCCGGAGACCGTGCAGGCCGCGGTGCATGAGACCGCGGAACGTTTGGAGCTTCCCGAGCAGAACCTGCAGGGGATAGCAAAGGCCTTGAAGGAGATGGGCGCGTCCGACAAGACAGTGGAAACGGTGCTGCAAAAGTCCGAGACTCCCATGCAGCTTGCGAATAATATCAACGAGCTTATGAAGAACGGGGAGAGTCTGCTTCCCGCAAAGACCGAGAGTATGGTGAAGGAGCTGCTTTCCGGAGATGATTTCAAGTCGCTGCTCTCGGAATCCATCAAGCAAAAAATGACCTTAGACGGGAAGAATATGGAACATCCCGAAGAGGTCAATGATCTATATAAGAGCATGTACGAAAAGGCCGGAAAGCTTGCCAATGCCTTTTCAAATGCCGGCGGACAGACCGGCGGCAACCTGGAACAGGCGGCTAAGGGTATGCAGGAGCGCATTGATTTCATGCAGAACTTAAGCAATATGTACGGCTATGCGCAGCTTCCGGTGCGACTCGATAACCGCGAGATGAACTCCGATCTTTTTGTGTATATGAACAAGAAGCGGATCAAGGAGAACAAGGGAGATGTCTCCGCACTGTTACATCTCGACATGGACCATCTGGGTCCTACGGACTGCCATGTCAGTCTCCACGGGACCACGGTGCATACGAAGTTTTATGTCGAGGACGAGATTTCCGCTCGGGTGTTGGATGAGCATATGACCATGCTGGAGAAAGCGGTTGCGGAAAACGGATTTACACTGACCAACGAGACGGTGCTCCGCGAACCGAGCTTAAACAGCTCCGGGAACCGTGTGGTGGATGAGATGCTCGGCAACGATATGGAACAGAGTGTAAAAAGGTACAGTTTTGACGTCAGGACTTAGT
>CACZPL010000150.1 GCA_902783015.1 uncultured Lachnospiraceae bacterium | reverse complement strand
CCTTCGTGGCTTTCCAGTTCTACTATGCGTTCACAGTGCTTCGCTGGTTCGCCGAGAAGAAGGGTGATACGGAATATATCGCATTTATCGACAAGGAGCAGAAGGCTTTGTATGACAAGCTGCAGAGTCTGTGCTGGAACGACGACCGCTTCATCCGCGGCTTCAAGGATGACGGTCTCGTGATCGGTAAGAAGGGAGATCCCGAGGCATCCATGTGGCTGAATCCGCAGTCTTGGGCTGTGATCTCCGGACTTGCGAAAAAGGAGCAGGCAGAGGCTTCTCTTGAATCCGTTCACAGAGAGCTGAACACGCCTTACGGTGTTCGCCTGATGGCCCCGTCTTATGTAGAGCATGCCTTCGAGGGCGCACTGATGCTTCTGTTCAATCCTTCCACGAAGGAAAACGGCGGTATCTTCTCACAGCCGCAGGGCTGGATCATCCTTGCGGAATCCCTGATGGGACACGGAAACCGAGCTTTCGAGTACTTCACCGAGAGTTCACCGGCTTCCATGAACGACAAGGCTGAGATCCGTTGCCTGGAGCCTTACTGCCACGGACAGTTTACGGAGAGCTCCGATAGCCCGTTTGAGGGCAGAAGCCATGTACACTGGCTCACCGGTACCGCATCCACCGTTATGGTAGGCTGCGTGGAGGGTATCCTCGGTATCCGTCCGGATATGGATGGCTTAAAGCTTGCACCTTCCGTAAGCTCCGATTGGAAGGAGTTCACCATCGATAAGAGCTTCCGCGGCAAGAAGCTGCATATCACCGTGAAGAACCCGCAGGGCAAGGAGAGCGGATTTACATCCCTCACCTTAAACGGCGAGGCGCTTGCGGATAACTATATCCCGGCAGATAAGCTGGCTGATACAAATGAGATCGAATTAGTGATGTAAAGCACGATATGGGGGTACGGCACATGCCGTATCCCCATTTTTTTGCTTGAAAAATAGCGCATTTGATAGTAGAATATCACCGTGTATGCATAAATATAAGAAACGGGAGCTTAGTAACGTGGCAAATACAAACACGGCAAAGAAAAAGAATACTTCAGCAAAAAAACCGCAGGCAAAAAAACAGGCGAAGACGCCGGATCCTCGTAGAAGCGAAAAATGGCTTTTTGTCTGCCTTGCATTTAATATCTATCTGTTGCTTTCAAACTTTATCCACACAGGCTTTTTGGGAAAATATCTGGCCATGTTTTTCTTCGGATTATTCGGAACGGTGGCCTACATCCTGCCAATCTATTTCTTCCTGACGGAGGCTTTTTTGCTTTCCAACGGAGCGCTTCGGCAGATCGTGAAACGCGTGGTCTGTGTTGCCATATTCATCGTGGCTGTCGGGTTTATTTTCCAGCTGATGCACGGTGCCGGCGATGCGACAGTGAAATCTCTGTATATGGACGGCGCAACAAAGAAGCAGGGCGGCGGATTACTCATCGGCGGACTTTTGGTGCTGATCTACAAGCTGACCGGTACAGCGGGTGCTGTGATCATTACGATCCTTTTGTTTATCATCGGGATCATTGTGGTGCTTGATGTATCCGTTCTCGAGGTGATGAAAACAACGTTGACGCCGAAGCATATCGATGACCTGGATGATGACGAAGACGACTACGCCGAAGAGGACGATGATTTAGAGGACCTGCGCGAAAAGAGAGCCGCAAGGCGCGCAAAGAATAAGCGTAACAGCTTTGAACACATTCGTGTGCTCGAGGGCGAGGACGAAAAGAAAAAGAAAAATCGTAAGGTTCCGGAGGAAGAGGTTCACGAGATCAGGCCGGTGGCTGACAATGAGGTACTCGGCGGTGACTTCTTTAACCGCCCGGAATTTCATGACCGCATGAATCAGCCGGAGCCTGTTAACACGGATTCTTCCGCGTTACAGCCGGAAGCTCCGGTGGAGGAATTGGCACCCGTAAAACGTCGTCGCAGGAAAAAAGAAGTGACGGCGGCCGATACACAGAATGCCTTGGATGAGATCACGGCTATGGTTGACGGCATGGGGGACAGTGCGTTTTCCTCCGGGAATGCCGAAGCAATTTCAGGCGATAATACCGCCGGCGATTCCGCGGAAACCGGGGCTCAGGCCATCATCTCGGGTGCACGGTTTGCATCGAAGCCTGCCGTAAAACGTGACCGTTCGGAATACAAATCCGCCAACGAGAGAAAGGCAGAGGCAAATGGGACTGCGGATAAGCCGCAGGCCACTGTAAATAAAACGTCGGCGCCCAAGCAGAGCGCACAGAAATCATATCAGCTTCCGCCCATCGATCTTTTGAACGAGGCAAAGAATTCGGGCGGCGGAGCAGAGGCAAGCGTCAGGGAGACTGCGGTCAAACTGAAAAACGCGCTTGAGACCTTCGGCGTGAAGGTAACAGTGACGGATTATTCCTGCGGCCCCTCCGTGACAAGATACGAGCTTCAGCCCGAACAGGGCGTGAAGGTTTCGAAGATCACAAATCTTCAGGACGATATCAAGCTTGCGCTTGCCGCGACGGACATCCGTATCGAAGCTCCGATTCCCGGTAAGTCTGCAGTCGGGATCGAGGTACCGAATAAGGTAAAGCAGAGTGTCAGCTTCCGTGAGCTTGTGGAGTCAAAGGAATTCCAGAGCGCAAGGTCCAAGATCACCTTTGCGGTAGGCAAGGACATCGGCGGCAAGGTGATCATTGCTGATATCGCAAAGATGCCGCACTTGATGATCGCCGGATCCACGGGTTCCGGTAAATCGGTTTGTATCAATACGCTCATCATGAGTATTTTATATAAGGCAGATCCCAAGGATGTAAAGCTCATCATGGTGGATCCGAAGCAGGTGGAGCTCACTGTATACAACGGGATCCCGCACATGCTGATCCCGGTGGTGACCGATCCGAAGAAGGCTGCCGGCGCTTTAAACTGGGCTGTGGCCGAGATGACAAAACGTTACCAGCTCTTTGCACAGTATAACGTGCGCAACTTAGAAGGCTACAATGCCAAGGTGAAGGAGGTTACCGGAACCGACGAGGGCAATGAAGAGCTCAAGAAGATGCCGCAGATCGTGATCATCGTAGACGAGCTTGCCGATCTGATGATGGTGGCTCACGGCGAGGTCGAGGACGCGATCGTTCGTATCTCACAGCTTGCGCGTGCTGCGGGTATTCATCTTGTGATCGCAACGCAGCGCCCCTCCGTGGATGTCATCACGGGCCTTATCAAGGCCAATGTACCGTCGCGTATCGCGATGAAGGTGAGCTCCGGAACCGACTCCAGAACGATCCTCGATATGGTCGGCGCCGAGAAGCTGCTCGGTAACGGCGATATGCTCTTTTATCCGACAGGCTTCCAGAAGCCGGTACGTCTGCAGGGCTCCTATCTGTCCGACAGTGAGATCGGAGATGTGTGTGACTTCCTGAAGGATCAGGTCGGCGAGGCAAGCTACGATACCAGCGTGACGGATTCCATAGAAAATGCCAGCGCAGCCGGAAGCACATCGGCCGGTTCTGACGCATCCTCAAGCGACAGTGCTTACGACGAATACTTTGCGGAGGCCGGAAAGTTCATCATCAGTAAAGAAAAAGCTTCCATCGGAATGCTGCAGCGTGTCTACAAGATCGGCTTTAACCGCGCCGCGCGGATCATGGATCAGCTGGCGGAGGCCGGTGTCGTCGGCCCGGAGGAAGGCACAAAGCCACGCAAGATCCTTATGACAGAGGAAGAATTTGAAGAGTACTTAAGTGGGAATCATTCATAATAGGAGGAAGATACATGTCTAAAGTACCATCAGATATTGAAATTGCACAGGCAGCCGAGCTGCTTCCCATCAAGGAGGTAGCCGCTTCCGTCGGAATCGCGGAGGACGACCTTGAGCTTTACGGAAAGTACAAGGCAAAGCTGTCCGAGGAATACATTCAGAAGGTCAGCGCGAACAAAAACGGCAAACTGATCCTGGTGACGGCCATCAACCCGACACCGGCCGGAGAAGGAAAGACTACCGTGACCGTCGGTCTCGGCCAGGCATTTGCCAAGTTAGATAAGAAAGCGATCATCGCACTTCGCGAGCCCTCGCTCGGACCGTGCTTCGGTATCAAGGGCGGTGCCGCAGGCGGCGGATATTCCCAGGTGGTTCCGATGGATGAGTTAAACCTGCATTTTACAGGTGACTTCCATGCGATCACCTCTGCGAACAACCTGCTCGCAGCCATGCTCGACAACCATATCCAGCAGGGCAATGCACTGCGGATCGATCCGAAGCGAATCATTCATAAGCGGTGCTTGGACATGAACGACCGCGCGCTCAGGAACATCGTGATCGGTCTCGGCAAGCGTACCGACGGTGTGGTGAGAGAGGACGGCTTTGTGATCACGGTTGCGACCGAGATCATGGCAATCCTTTGTCTTGCTGAGGATCTGCAGGACCTTCGCGACAGACTCTCGAAGATCATCGTGGCATACACCTATGATAACGAGCCTGTCACAGCAGCGGACTTAAAGTGTGTGGGTGCCATGACGGCTCTGTTGAAGGATGCCATCAAACCGAACCTGGTTCAGACCTTGGAGCACACACCTGCCATCGTACACGGCGGTCCCTTTGCGAATATCGCGCATGGCTGCAATTCCGTACGCGCGACAAAGACAGCCTTAAAGATCGCGGATTACACCATCACGGAGGCCGGCTTCGGTGCGGACCTCGGCGCGGAAAAATTCATGGATATCAAGTGCAGAAAAGCCGGGATCGCCCCGGATGCCGTGGTGATCGTTGCCACGGTTCGAGCACTGAAATATAACGGCGGTGCCGCCAAGGACACGCTGACGAGCGAGAATCTCGAGGCACTTGAAAAGGGCATCACCAACCTGGAAAAGCATATTGAGAATGTACAGCGCTATTGTGTCCCCATCGTGGTTGCAGTGAACCGTTTCGTGAGCGATACGGAAAAGGAGCTTGACTTCGTCAAAACCTTCTGTAAGGAAAGAGGCTGTGAATTTGCGCTTGCAGAGGTCTGGGAGAAAGGCGGAGAGGGCGGAAAAGAGCTTGCACAGAAGCTGATCGATACTCTTGAGAAAAAACCTTCCGCATTCAAGCCTCTTTACGAGGATGCGCTTCCGTTAAACGAAAAGATTGAGACCGTGGCAAAGGAGATCTACGGTGCGAAGGATGTCACCTACACCAAGGAGGCGGAGAACGCGCTTAAAAAGATCACGGCCATGGGCTTTTCGAATCTGCCCGTATGTATCGCAAAGAACCAGTACTCCCTGTCGGATGATCCGAATCTTCTCGGCAGACCGACCGGGTTTACCTTAAATGTACGCGAGGTTTACGTGAGTGCCGGTGCCGGCTTTGTGGTTGCCATCACCGGAACCATTATGACCATGCCGGGCCTGCCGAAGTCGCCCGCCGCAGAGCGGATCGATGTGGGTGAGGACGGATTTATCACAGGATTATTCTAAGGAGGCATGTTATGGCAAAGCTCATAGACGGTAAAAAGATATCACAGGAGATCAAGGATGAATTAAAGGAAAAGGTTGCGGCTTTAAAGGCACAGGGAAAGGAAATCTGTCTGGCAGTGATCCAGGTGGGAAATGATCCTGCTTCCACGGTGTATGTGGGAAACAAGAAAAAAGCCTGCGAATATATCGGGATCAAATCTTTGGCATATGAGCTTCCCGAGGAGACAAAGGAAGAGGAACTGCTTGAGATCATAGATAAGTTGAACAAGGATGACAGCGTGCACGGCATTCTGGTGCAGCTGCCGCTTCCGAAGCATATGAGCGAGGATAAGGTGATCGATGCGATCTCACCGAAGAAGGATGTGGACGGCTTCCACGTGGCAAGCGTCGGTGCACTGTCCATCGGAAAGCCGGGCTTCGTGTCCTGTACACCGGCCGGCGTGATCCAGCTCTTAAAGCGTTCGGATATCGAGATTACCGGCAAGGAATGCGTGGTGATCGGCAGAAGCAACATTGTCGGAAAGCCGATGTCCATGCTGTTACTCAGAGAAAACGGAACCGTGACGGTTTGCCATTCCAAGACAAAGGATTTA
Source organism: uncultured Lachnospiraceae bacterium (assembly GCA_902783015.1). Taxonomy (GTDB): domain Bacteria; phylum Bacillota; class Clostridia; order Lachnospirales; family Lachnospiraceae; genus Coprococcus_C. The sequence goes on along the minus strand of CACZPL010000150.1, from coordinate 3,259 downwards.
AAGGAAGTCTGCAAGCGCGCGGATATCCTGGTGGTTGCCATCGGCAAGCCGAAAATGATCGATGCATCCTACGTTAAAGAGGGTGCTACCGTGATCGATGTGGGCATCCACAGAGACGAGAATAACAAGCTGTGCGGAGATGTGGATTTTGCAAGTGTTGAACCGGTTGCCGGTGCCATCACGCCCGTGCCGGGCGGTGTGGGTCCCATGACCATCGCCATGCTGATGAACAATTGCGTGGAAGCGGGAGAGCGCGCGTAAGCCTATGAATATATTGATGGTTTCCCTGGGCTGTGACAAGAACCTCTGCGACAGCGAGGCGATGCTCGGTCTGCTTCGGGAACACGGATACAATATCACAAATGATGAGAATGAAGCGGATTGCGTGATCGTCAACACCTGCGGCTTTATTCAGGATGCCATGGAGGAGAGCATCAATACTCTTCTTGAGATGGCGCAGCTAAAAGAGGGCAGGCTGAAATATCTGATCGCCTGCGGCTGTCTGGCACAGCGGTTCAAGGATGAGATCACCGATGAGATCCCCGAGATCGACGCGGTGGTCGGGACTACAGCATTCGACAAAATTGTCGAAGTGATCAGTCGGTTGGAGGAAAAAAACGGAAAGTCTGAAGCTGACAGGGTTTATGCCTACGAGGATATCAACCGACTGGCAAGCTGCGATACGAATAAGGTGATCACATCGGGCACCTTTATGGGATACCTGAAGATCGCCGAGGGCTGCAGCAAGCGATGCACCTATTGTGCCATTCCGAAGATGCGCGGAAACTACCGCAGCGTTCCGATGGAAAAGCTGTTATCGGAGGCCGCCTATATGGCGGAACAGGGTATCAGAGAGCTTGTGCTGGTCGCACAGGAGACAACCTGTTACGGAATCGATCTGTACGGCGAGAAGAAGCTCCCGGAGTTGATCTCCAAGCTTGCGGAGATTCCCGATATTGAATGGATCCGTTTGATGTACGCTTATCCGGAGGAAATCACGGATGAGTTGATTCTATCTTTTCAAAACGAGAAAAAACTGTTACACTATATAGACATGCCTCTCCAGCACTCGGAGGATGAGATCTTAAGGCGCATGGGCAGGAAGACGGACAAGGCATCCATCGTCGGCGTGATAGACAGACTGAGAAAGGCTTGTCCCGACATTGCGATCCGTACCAGTCTGATCGCGGGATTTCCCGGAGAGACGGAGGCGGATCATGAGGCGTTGCTCGCATTTTTGGATGAAACGGAGCTTGACCGCGTCGGCGTATTTCCCTATTCGCGGGAAGAGGGTACGGTAGCCTATGACATGCCGGAGCAGATATCCGAGGAGGTCAAGGCGCGTTATCGCGACGAGATCATGGAGCTGTCGCAGGAAATTTCGCTCGATAAGAACGAAGCACTGATCGGAAGCACCATGGATGTGATCGTGGAGGGATATCAGCCCGAGGAGAGCGTGTATGTCGGCAGGACCTACAGGGATGCGCCCGGAGTTGACGGCCTTGTATTTTTTGACAGCGAGAGAGAACTGATGTCGGGCAGTATCGTTCCGGTGAAGATCACCGAGGCGGCGCCCTATGATTTGATCGGTATATTAAACGAGGATGAATAAAATGAACCTACCAAACAAGCTTACAATCTTACGTGTATGTATGGTACCGGCGTTTTTGGTGTTCCTGATGGTGCCGGATATCCCCGGCGGCAAATGGATCGCCCTCGGAGTGTTTATCGCAGCGAGTCTGACGGATCTTTTGGACGGAAAGATCGCGAGGAAATACAATCTGGTAACGGATTTCGGAAAGTTTATGGATCCGCTTGCGGACAAGCTTCTTGTCTGCTCGGCGATGATCGCGTTGATCGAGCTTGACAGGATTCCGGCCTGGGTTGTGATCGTGATCATTGCAAGGGAGTTTATCATCAGTGGGTTCAGACTGGTGGCTTCGGATAACGGGGTTGTGATCGCCGCGAGCTGGTGGGGGAAGATCAAGACGGTGGTGCAGATGATCATGACGTGTTTTCTCATAGCGGATCTGGATTTCGATGTGATAAACGTAATTGAGCAAATACTTATTTATGCGGCATTGGTACTTACGGTAGTTTCGTTAGTTGATTATTTGTATAAGAATCGGAGTGTACTGGGTTCGCAGAAGTGACGCGCGCCGAGAATGTACTTAGTTGGTTGGATAGCGCTGTGAGCAGAAAGGCTTTATAGTTTATGTTATATCTGGAAATCGCAGGTAAACTTGTGGAGTTCCTTAAGGAGCATGGAATGCACGTGACCACGGCTGAGTCGTGTACGGGCGGGATGATCAGCTCGGCGATCGTGGATGTGCCCGGAGCATCGTCCGTGCTTACGGAGGCATATGTGACCTATTCGAATGAGGCGAAGATGCGCCTGCTCGGTGTAAAGGCCGAGACGCTGGAAAAATTCGGTGCCGTTTCCGGGGAGACGGTACGAGAGATGGCGGAGGGCGCAAAGCGGGTGACAAAGGCGGACTGCGTGATCGCGGTTTCCGGAGTCGCCGGACCGGACGGGGGCTCGGAGGATAAACCTGTGGGCACTATATATGCGGGATTTGTGATCGGAAGCCGGTCCTGGGTAAGGAATTTTCGGTTCTCGGGGACCAGAAGAGAGGTCCGGGAACAGACCACGCGGATGGCACTCGAAGAGCTGTACATCAATCTGGTATCAAAGTTTATCGCATAATAACAGGCGGAAAGGGGGAACCGTCCCTGCTTTCCGCTTTTTTATTCCTTTGATTTGATATAAAAAAATGAAAAAACAACTTGCATGCGATAGGACTTTCTACTATAATTTAGATTGTTTTATTCTATAAAGACGAAAAGTCCAGAAAGGAAGTTGAGGATTATGAAGAGTGACAACGTAAAAGAAGGAATGCAACAGGCGCCGCACAGAAGTCTGTTCAACGCGCTCGGATTTACCGATCAGGAGATGAAAAAGCCTATGGTGGGTATTGTCTGCTCCTACAATGAGATCGTCCCGGGACATATGAACCTGGACAAGATCGCGCAGGCAGTCAAGCTCGGTGTAGCAGAGGCGGGCGGTGTTCCCGTGATGTTCCCGGCCATTGCCGTTTGTGACGGTATTGCCATGGGACACATCGGTATGAAGTATTCCCTCGTCACGCGTGATCTGATCGCTGATTCCACCGAGTGTATGGCACTCGCGCATCAGTTTGACGCACTCGTCATGATCCCGAACTGTGATAAAAACGTACCTGGCCTGCTCATGGCTGCT
>CACZPL010000149.1 GCA_902783015.1 uncultured Lachnospiraceae bacterium | reverse complement strand
TACGTAGTCGTCCACATCGAAGGCGTAGTCCTCGGAGATCACGAAGGGAAGCATACCCCAGTTGATGAGGTTCGAGCGGTAACGCTTGGTCGCGTACTCCTTTGCGATGTTGGCGAAGCCGCCCAGTACCTTCTGGCAGGAGGCTGCCTGCTCGCGAGCAGAGCCGTCGCCCGGCTTTATTGCGTAGATCGTGCTGCCGAGGCTGGTGTTTGTCTTGTTAACATCCGGATAGGTTTCCTTGATGGTCTTTAAGATCGCGCCCGTGGTCTCGTCGGCCTCGCACATGCACTTGCCGCCTTCGCGCTCGCGCTCGATGGCCTGAACCGCCTTTGCCTTGCCCACGTAAGCGGGATCCTTTCTGGAGAGTGTGAACTCCGCAAGGCCCAGCGGGTTGGAACGGAAGCTCGAGGTCTCTCCCGAGGGGATCAGCTCGTCCGTAGTGGTCACGGGATCGAGGATGACAGATGCGACCTTTAAGAGAACGTTATCCGTTAAGGAGATCATCTCCGGCCAATCCTTGATATTCGGGCCGAACTTGACCTCCACGGAGGGGTCTGCCTTGCCGACGCCGTTAAATACGCGGTTTTCATAGATGCTCTTGTCAAAGAAGTAGGTGTGCTCGCCGTACTCGCAGTCGAGCTCCGTCGCAGCGGTAAGTGCGCCCTTGTTGACAGCTGTTGCCGCTATGGATCTCGCATCCATCAATGCCACGGAAGCGATCTGACCGTTCTGGATCTTGGAACCCTCGCGGTTCGGGAAGTTTCTTGTGGAGTGGCGGATGGAGAATGCGTTGTTGGCCGGTGTGTCACCCGCGCCGAAGCACGGTCCGCAGAAGGCCGTCTTTACAACGGCGCCCGACTTGATCAGCTCCACCATAGCTCCGTTCTTTGCGATCTCCGCATAGATCGGGGTACTTGCCGGATATACGGAGAGGGTAAACTCGTCCGCGCCGATATGGTGACCCTTTAAGATGTCCGTTGCCTGCATGATATTCTCAAAGCCGCCGCCGGCACAGCCGGCGATGATGCCCTGCTCCACCATGAGCTTTCCGTTTTTCACTTTATCCTTTAAGGTGAAGTCCACCTTGCCGTTTAAGCTGACCTTTGCGCGTGCCTCCACATCCGCGAGCACATCGCTTAAGTTTGCCTTTACGTCCTCGATGGTGTAGACGTTGCTCGGATGGAAGGGCATGGCGATCATCGGTTTCACTTTAGAAAGATCCACGCGCACCACGCCGTCATAGTATGCAAGCTTGCCGGGTTGAAGCTCTTTGTAAGCCTCCGGACGGTTATGGATCTCATACCATTCGCGCACGTTTTCGTCTGTCTGCCAAATAGAGGAAAGGCAGGTTGTCTCGGTAGTCATGACATCCACGCCGATCCTGAAGTCTGCGGAAAGCTTTTTCACACCCGGTCCCACAAACTCCATGACTTTATTCTTTACGTAGCCCTTCTCGAAGGTTGCCCCGATGATAGCCAGCGCCACATCCTGCGGGCCCACGCCTTTTGCGACCTCGCCCTCAAGATAAATGGCAACCACGCCGGGGCGCGCCACGTCATAGGTTCTCTTCAACAGCTGCTTTGCAAGCTCGCCGCCGCCCTCGCCGATAGCCATGGTTCCCAAAGCACCGTAACGGGTATGGCTGTCCGAGCCTAAGATCATGCTGCCGCACTCGGCCAGCATCTCACGTGCAAACTGATGGATGACCGCCTGATGCGGGGGCACATACATGCCGCCGTAGCGTTTTGCGCAGGAAAGACCGAAGACATGGTCATCCTCGTTGATCGTTCCGCCCACGGCGCAGAGCGAGTTGTGACAGTTTGTAAGCACATAGGGGATCGGGAACTCGGTGAGTCCCGATGCACGTGCCGTCTGTATGATACCGACAAAGGTGATATCGTGCGAGGTCAGCTTGTCGAACTTGATCTTTAAGTCGTCGCTTCCCGCGTTTTGGTTATGACCTTCCAAAATGCCGTAGGCGATGGTGTTCTTTTTTGCCTCCTCGCGGTCCTCTTGTAAGCCCTGTCCGTTAAGCTTGGCTGCTGCGTTCCCGTCATCCGGGATCAGCTCGCTGCCGCCGACAAGATAGGCTCCGGTGTCGTAAAGTGTGATCATTGTTAAATCCTCCTAGTTATCTGCACCGAAGGTCAGGATGTAATCCTCACCCTCGGACATTTTCTTTGTTTTCATATCCGCAATTCCTTGGGAAAGCGAGTTTTCCACGCAGGCACTCTGTGCGGTCAGATAGTCCACATCCGAGCTCTCCGCGCCGTCCACATAGTATTTCTCGCCCGACTGGTAGCAATACTTTTCCTGCACGAGCTTGCTGCCGTCAAAGGAGAGAAGTGCCGCGGCCTCATCCGCGCCCGATGTAAAGCCGTCCGGCAACGCCAGCAAATGACTGTCACTGCAGAAGCTGACCAGATACACCGTCCCCGCATAGACGTAGCTCTCGTTTTCGGCAGCAAAGACATACACCAGGGTTGCATCCCCGCCGGTCTTTTTGCTGTCAAAGAGGAAGAGCTCCGGTGTACCGTCATCCCTGATATCGTAGAGATACATGCTGTCCGCGGAAACGCTTGAGACGCCCGCCTCCTTCTTCACGATGTTCTCCGGATCCTTCAGCACGGAGAGGAAGGCTCTCTGCCACGGCTGCGCGAGCGCAAGCTTTGCGCCCTCGGAATCGAAATCCGAGCCGTAGATTTCCGTCAGTCTTGCGATCAGGGTATTTGCATTGACCGCATCCTGCATATCCACATACTCATTTAACAGCTTTTCGTAGTAAATCTTTCCGTCCGCTCTCGCAAGCTCGGAAAGCGCGCGATATTTTTCCGCATAGTCCGCATCCATCGGATCCACCTCAACCTGATCACAGATATTGATGGCCTGGAAGTAGTTCTGGGCATCGTAGGCAGCCTTTGCCTCATCATAATACCCGCGGTAGGTCTTTACGCTGTGCACGTTTGTGCGGATCACATCCACATAATCCGTGGCTTCGTACACGGAAAGCCCCGTCACGATATTGGCCAGGATACCGATCTCCTCCTCAGTCACCGTACCCTTGATAAAGCTCTCGTACCACTCGTTCAACATTTCGATCATGATACGCTCGCGCGCGGTATTGTCCAGGCGTTTTTCCACCGCCTCGATGGAACGCTTTGAGCTGTTTTGCAGCTCGCCGTCGAAGGAGATGTACGAGCGGACAAGCTCCGAGATCGCGCGTCTGTACTCGTTCTCGCAGATGTTGTCCATGTATTTTTTATAGAGGGTTGCGTCCTTATCCAGCGCGTCGATGGCATCAAAGGATGCGGCAGCACTTGCAAAGGTCCGTTTCCCGTCGATATACTCCTGTGTCACCACCGTGGCAAAATCCTCGAGGTTTGCATCCACACGGTTTTTGTCAATGGTGGAAAGGGCATTATACTCCTTCGTCACACCTGACCAGTTTCCCGCTCCCACCTTGTGAAATACGCGGTAGGTCAGATAGTTCGGCCCCAGGAAGATGAACCATGCGACCACGATCGCGATGATCATCACCCAGCAACTTATGATCAATATATTCCAACGTTTTTTCATGTCTCCGGCGCCTCCTACTCCGCTTCTTCGCCATCGTCGGAGTTATCTCCGTACGATCCGTCTTCGCTTTCATAGCTTCCGTCGCCGCCGGTGTCATCGGAATTGCCTGTATCCCCGGATTCCGTATCCTCGTAGTAATTCTCCTCCTCGGTCGTCTCTTCCTCCGCAGGAGCATCCGTCCTTGTCGCCTCCTCCGGCTTATATTCCTCGGGCACAAAGCTTGCATCCCCGACCGTAGCCGGTTCGGTGATGGTCGCCAGGCGCACATCGGAATTTTCTGTCTTGTTCACAAGCTGCGGATAGGCGATATCCCTGGTCTTATTCTCATACACGGGATGCAGGGACAAAAAGTAATATCCGAGCCCCATCAGCGTTGCGGCAGCAAGGAGCAGCAGCACGGAGATCACACCGAAAAACTTCTTTCCGCCTGACGCGCGAAGCTCGGGCGGGATCTGTTTTTTCTTTTTCTCTTCTTCGATCTCATCGCCGATCCAGGCTTCACCGCTCTGCTTTCTCTCTTTTCTCTCACGCTTTTCGCGCCGTTTTCTCTCCCTGGGCGTCTCCACTTCGTCATCGTAGCCCGCCGCAAGAAGCTCGGAATCGGAAAGCTCCTCTTCGTCCTCGGGCATCTCAACGTCCTCGTCGTACGTTTCCTCATCCTCCTCATCCACGTCTTCGTACTCTTCGTCCGGCACATCCTCCTCGGAGTTTTCCTCCTCGGCAAGATCCTCAGGATCCTCATCCGTCAGGGTTTCCGACTGCTCGTCCGCGTCCTCGACCTCCTCCGTTTCCTCCTCCGCATCGGTCTCAAGCGCCTCCTCGGGCTCCTCCACGGTTGGGATCCGGTTTATCTTATCCTTATCTTTGCGTTTCTTACTCATGGCACATCTCCTGTTTTTAATCACATTATTATAACAACTAATTGTCAAATATTCAAGAAATGCTTTACATTTGTGCGATCCACTACTATAATAGGGACATTGTTGTCATAATAATAAGAAAGGATGTCGCTTAACAATGAAGAAAAACATTGAGATCCGCTGGCATGGACGCGGCGGACAGGGCGCGAAGACCGCAGCACTTTTACTCGCGGACGTAGCGTTCAACACCGGCATGTATGTACAGGGATTCCCGGAGTACGGTCCGGAGCGCATGGGCGCGCCGATCACGGCCTACAACCGTATCAGCGATACGGAGATCCGTGTGCATTCCAACATTTACTATCCGCAGTTCGTGGTAGTGGTTGACGAAACCCTGCTCACCTCCGTGGATGTGACAAACGGCCTGAAGGAGGACGGCGCGATCGTGATCAACACCCCGCGCAAAAAGGAAGAGATCCTTCCGCTCTTAAACGGCTACAAGGGACAGGTATACACCATCGACGCAAGAAAGATCTCCGTGGAGGCTTTGGGCAAATACTTCCCGAACTCTCCCATGCTCGCAGCCATCGTCAAGGTGACCGGCGTGATGGACAAGGAGGTCTTCCTCTCCCAGATGGAGGC
>CACZPL010000148.1 GCA_902783015.1 uncultured Lachnospiraceae bacterium | reverse complement strand
TAAGGGGTGAATATTAAAGGGACTTTGGGGAATTATTAGAATCAGATTAAAAAATAAGCGCGATACCTTAAGGCGGCTGCCAGCCCTAAAATATCGCGCTTACTATTATTTTTCTTTGCTTAGTCTTTTTTCGGTTTAAAACGAGCGAAGAGGGTGCCTTCAAATTTGTCGGTCTTTGCTCGTTTCTGCAGATCCCTGATATATTTGCTCTGCTGTTTCTTTGTCATACCCGGTCCGCCGATCTCATTTTCCTGTCCGTATTTGAGCTTTGCGCCGGTCCCGTTGCTTGCTTCCTCAAGACTCTTTTCAAGTTCGGCCGTCATATTTCCGTCGAAATTGTACAGCATGGCGAAAAAGGTGTTCTGGCACGTGGTATAGGCGCGGTTGTAATAGTTGCTCAATCTGCGGAATTCCTTATCCTTTTCATTTTTCTCAAAATCAAAGTACTTCTTTCCGTCGGCGATCATCTGCTCCGTATCCTGCAGAATGTTGAAATCCGCGCGCAGCTTCTCGGGGTCAACCTGCTGTGCGATATCCATCGGATGCATCTGCGTGAGCAGCTTGCCGTAGGTCGCCTCAAGGCGCTTCAGATTTACATAATAGAGTTCCTTTAAGTCCATCATCGCCTTGTCAAATGCTGCGTCGTTTTTCTTGATTTCTTCCTGATCCTCTACCTTATCCTGATTCATTTTCTGATTCTGCATCAGCGTATTTCCGACCCTCAGCAGAAACTCCGGTTTCTGGCCTTCGCCCAGATTTCCGCGCATATTGGTACCCACGCGGGACAGCATCAAGCCTCTGAGCTTGACCGTTCCGGAAGCGTTGATCGCATCGGCCCCCAGAATGTTGGCAAGGAACTCCTTGCCGGGTTTGAATTCACCTACCTTACTTAGGTTCAGGCCCATGAACATTCTTTGGATCGTACCCTTTGGGTCGACCTTGTAAGTGGCGGCTTTTGTGGGATCGAGAGAAGGTCCGAGGGGTTCATACTTCGTGATGTGTGTGATCCTTTCCTCTTCCCTGATCCCCTCGTCAAGGTCTTCCTTAATTTCTTCCTTATTCTGTTCCTTAATCTGCTCAGGCTCGTTTTCACCGCGCAGCTCCCGCTCGCGCGCGTCCTCCGACCTGTTCATCTCCGCAAGCTGTCGGTAATAGGGATTTTCAACCAGATCGTCAAGATTTTTTTCCACACTGTCTTTGTCATAGGGTTGCCACACCCGACGGCGATCGTTTAAACCGCGCAGATAAGCATCCTTTTCGTCCTTGCCCGTTCTATGCTCTTTGACCAGTTTCGGATCGATCTCCTCCACTTCACTGAATGCGTTCTCCACCTGCGCATACAGGATATTGGCTTCTTCGGCAGCGTTCTCGTCCTGATTGATATAAAGACGCTGGCCTTCTATGTAATCCCCGAATATATTATCATGGAGATCCGATTCCTTTCCGTGCTCCATGATATACAGATCTTCATCCTTCATTTCGAGTTTTGCGGATCTTTCCAAAATCTGTCGTTCGAGAGAAGCAATCTTCTTTTTTGTGAGTCCCGGGTGGAAAAGGCCTTCGGCTTCTTCGCCCTCCGTTAAGTACGCATCCTTTGCTTCCCTGCTCGCATTCTCGGAAAAAAGCTGCGTTTCAAGTGCTGTGATCTCACGGCGAAGCTCATCCTTTCTTCTTGCGATAACGCGTGAAGGGATCATATTTCTGTTAAGCAGCTGTGCCTTGTAGTTCGTGGTGAGCCCTTGCGTCAGATTGGCAGAATAGCATACAAGGCTATAAACTTCATACAGGTTTTTTAAGTACGCATATTCCTCTCCGCGAAGACGCATGAACTTTGCAAAGCCCATTTCCTGAGTGACACTGCCCACAATGGCGAGGAAGTTTCCGAGCATCTCCGCCGTCTGCGGTGTCATCGCCCGAATGATGTCTTCGGGTGACATATAGGTAAACTTGTCTCCGGTAAAGTTCAGGGTCCTTTTCAGCATACGATAAATCAGGTCCATGTATTTTCCGTACGCATTAAGATAGGTATCCTCGATCATGGCCTGGGTCTGTTCATCGCTGTTTGAGTAGTCCTGCTTTGCGCAAAGCATAAGGTTTTCGAAAAGCTCAACGGTTTCCTCCTCCGAGAGCTCCTCTGTCAGCATGCCGGAAAAGGGCAGAACGTTTCGCGCGAATTTGTCTCCGCCGACGTGCTTTCCGAGTCGTTTTGTCTCCACACCCATATCGGCACCCCGTAGTGCTTTCACGGTTTTACTTAAGCGTTTTATAAGGCGGACCTGCTTATCCGTTCCGTATTTTATAGTATGATACTTTTGGACATCGTCTCTTACGACCAGGGTGAATCCAAGTTTTTCCTTCGTCAGCTTCTGACCGGCAACCCGTCTCGTGTCGATCCGCTGATCCGCCGGGATCATGTACCGGTTCTCGCGCTCAAGCTCTGCCAAAAGCTTATCCCGCCGCACGCGGCGGTCTTCCTTCTGTGCGACCTTCCTTCTCTCTTCCTTCAGCTCCTTCGTGTATCTTTCGATCTGACCGGGCTTTTTTTCCTTCGCAAGAATTTTTTGAAGCAGGTCGATCTCACGATTCGAGACGCATGCGTAGTCCTCTTCATTTTCGGATATCAGGCAGATCTCCGACTCCGCTTTCTTCATATACTCGGTTGTCGGAAGCGCGAGTGTGGGAGAGATCGTGCGGTTCTCGCCGATCAGATCCTGTTGATCTGCCTTTCTGCG
>CACZPL010000147.1 GCA_902783015.1 uncultured Lachnospiraceae bacterium | reverse complement strand
CACCCTGGATAGCCTTTACGAGGCACCGCTCATGCTGGAGCAGTCAAACTTCTCCGGCGTGGTATGCAGGGAGCTTGCGATCGATGCTCCGGCCCCGGAACTTTCCGAGTGGCAAAGCCTGGTGGACAGGATCAAATCAAGAGGACGCGAGGTGACGATCGCGTTAGTCGGCAAGTATGTTCAGCTGCACGATGCGTACCTCTCTGTGGCGGAGGCTCTGCATCATGCCGGCTTTTCAAACGGCCTGCATGTTAATATCGAGTGGATCGATTCCGAGGAAATGGATGAAAAGAACTATAAGGAGCGCCTGAAGGGGATCGACGGCATCCTGGTTCCCGGCGGTTTCGGCGACAGAGGTACCGAGGGTATGATCCTTGCGGCAGAGTATGCGAGGGAGAACAAGGTTCCCTATCTCGGAATCTGCCTGGGCATGCAGATCGCGGTGATCGAGTTTGCGCGCCATGTGGCCGGTATTGCGGATGCCTGCTCGGGTGAGTTTAAGGATGCAACGGAGCACAAGGTGATCGACTTTATGCCCGGTCAGTCTAAAGAGATAGACAAGGGTGGCACGCTGCGTCTCGGAAGCTATCCCTGCTGCGTGCAAAAGGGTACTCTTATGGAGCAGTGCTACGGTGAGGAGCTCATCCACGAGCGTCATCGTCACAGATATGAGTTTAACAATGATTACAGAGAAACACTTGCAAATGCGGGGCTCGTGATCTCGGGTGTTTCGCCGGACGGATTGCTGGTTGAGACCGTAGAGCTTCACGATCATCCGTTTTACCTAGGCGTGCAGTTCCACCCCGAGTTCAAGTCGCGCCCGAACAAGCCGCATCCCGTGTTTTCGAGATTTGTGGAAGCGGCAGGGAATCATACACAGTAGAAAGACGACAGGATTCTTCGTCGCTGCGCTCCTCAGAATGACAGGCAGGCCGGAATGACAGGCAGGCCGGAATGACAGGCAGGCCGGAATGACAGACAGGCCGGAATGACAGCCGAACGGCACTGGCCGGACAGCCTGTCATCCTGAGGAGCAAAGCGACGACGCAGACCACACCACGAAGTGGTGTGGTGCCGGCCCGGCGAGGGCTTGCGAAGCAACAGGAAGAATCCCGTCACTCAAATGCAGCTTATCCTGGGCGAGATATCCTCCAGTACATCCAGCAGGATCCGCACTGTGTCTAACGAAGTAAACATCGTGACTCCGTTCATGATGGCACAGCGGCGGATCTCCGCGCCGTCCCTGTAATGCACGCCCGAAAGGATCGCTCTCGTGTTGATGATGTAGCTCACATAGCCCGCGCGGATGGACTTTAAGACCTCCTCGCTCCGGTCGGACATATTGCCGCGGATCCTCGTTCTCACGCCGTGCTCCTTCAAGAACACACCGGTTCCCACCGTGGCCTCGATATTGAATCCGAGTTCGAAGAAGCGCTTCACCAGAGGCAATGCCTCCTCCTTGTCCTCGTCCGCCAGGGTCACCATGACCGTACCGTACTCCTTCATCTTGATGCCGGAGGCCTGCAGCGCCTTGTAGAGCGCCCGCTTTAAGCTCTTGTCATAGCCGATGGCCTCGCCGGTTGATTTCATCTCAGGTGAGAGATACGCGTCCATGCCGTAGAGCTTCTCGAAGGGGAAGGCCGGCGCCTTTACGTACCAGAACTTCTTTTCCGGGAATACCGTATCGGCATATCCCTGTTTTTCCAGGCTCTCGCCGAGCATCACCTTGGTTGCGATATCCACCAGGGAAACTCCCGTGGATTTCGAGAGGAAGGGCACGCTTCTTGAAGCGCGCGGGTTCACCTCGATGATGTACACGTTGTCCTGTTTGTCCACAATGAACTGAATATTGTAAAGCCCCACAATGCCGATGCCGACACCGAGCTTTTTCGTATAATCCCAGATCGTCTGCTTCACCTGCTCCGAGATGGAGTACGGCGGGTACACGCTGGTACTGTCGCCGGAGTGCACGCCCGTGCGCTCCACAAGCTCCATGATACCCGGCAGGAAGACGGATTTGCCGTCGCACACGGCATCCACCTCGACCTCCTTGCCGACAATGTACTTGTCCACAAGCACCGGTCTGTCCGCGTCCACTTCCACAGCGGTCTTTAAGTAATGCCGGAGCATCTCCTCATTTGCCACGATCTCCATGGCACGTCCGCCAAGCACGAAGGACGGGCGCACAAGCACCGGATATCCGATGCGCTCCGCGGCCTTCACGCCGTCCTCGATATTGGTCACCGCCTCGCCCTTTGGCTGCGGGATCTCTAGAGACTTGATCACGTGCTCGAAGGCATCTCTGTCCTCTGCCTTAAAGATGGCCTCCGGACCCGTACCGATGATCTTTACGCCGCGCTTTGCAAGCGGCTCCGCAAGGTTTACGGCAGTCTGTCCGCCGAGGGTTGCGATCACACCGATGGGCCGTTCAAGCTCAATAATGTTTAAGATATCCTCCACGGTCAGCGGCTCAAAGTAGAGCTTGTCCGCGGTTGTATAATCGGTGGATACGGTCTCCGGGTTATTGTTGATCACGATCGCCTCGTAGCCCATCTCACGGATGGTTCTCACCGCATGCACCGTGGAATAATCAAACTCCACACCCTGTCCGATACGAATGGGGCCGGAACCGAGCACGATGATCTTCTTGTTGTCGGATACGATGGACTCATTTTCCTCCTCGTAGGTCGAGTAGAAATAAGGCACATAGCTCTCGAACTCACTGGCACAGGTATCGATCATCTTATACACGGGACGGATATCGAACTGCTGCCTGAGCGCCCGCACCTCATCCTCGGTATTGCCCGTGAGCTCGGCGATATAGGAATCCGAAAAGCCCATGCGTTTCGCATCATAGAGCAGATCCCTGTCGGGTTCTTTTCCGGCTTCCTCCAATCGTTTTTCAAAATCAACGATATGCTTGATCTTATCCAAAAAGAACATATCGATCTTTGTTCTCGTATAGATGGTATGCAGATCCGTGCCGAGCCACAGAAGCTCGGAGATAGCGTAGATGCGGTCATCCGTGCCTTTTTCGATATAGGTAAGAAGCTTTTCCTCGGCCTCT
>CACZPL010000146.1 GCA_902783015.1 uncultured Lachnospiraceae bacterium | reverse complement strand
TGCGCCTCACAACTGGTTGGGTTACAAACCAAAATCGCGCATATAGTATTATAGCATAATTTTAATATTCGTCAAGCATTATTTCTTCTTTTCGCTCTCTTATTTCTTCTTTTCGCTTTCTTCCTTTACCTCCTCGCGGCTGGTAAAGATCTGATCGATCAGGCCGTATTCCTTGGCCTCCTCGGCTGTCATCCAGTTGTTTCTCTCACAGTCGCGGAGCACGGTCTCATAATCCTTGCCGCAATTGTCCGCAAGGATATGTGTCAGCTTCTCCTTGATGCGGATGATCTGACGTGCTTCGATCTCCATATCGGTCGCCTGACCCTTGGTTCCGCCCAAGGGCTGATGGATCATGATCTCGGAGTTCGGCAGCGCGATGCGCTTGCCCTTTGCACCGCCGGAGAGCAGAAACGCACCCATGGATGCCGCAAGGCCCACACAGATGGTGGACACATCACACTTGATGTACTGCATGGTATCGTAGATACCGAAGCCCGCGGAAACAGATCCGCCCGGGCTGTTGATGTAGAGGCTGATATCCTTGGAGGGATCCTCGCTCTCCAAAAACAGGAGCTGCGCGATCACCAGGCTTGCCGTGGTATCGTTTACCTCGTCGCCGAGGAAGATGATACGCTCCTTTAACAGACGACTGTAGATGTCGTAGGAACGCTCTCCTCTGCTTGTTTGTTCAATGACGTAAGGGACTAATGCCATGTTATATATCCTCTCTTTCTCTATCCAAGCTGTGCCTTTGCTTCTTCCACACCGGCCGCAAGTGCCGCTTCTATACCGGAGGCGTCTTTTCCTCCGGCCTGAGCCATATTCGGTCTTCCGCCACCGCCACCGCCGACCATGGGCGCGATCTTCTTAATGATATTACCCGCATGCGCTCCCTTTGCTACCGCGTCATCGGTTGCCATAACGATCAGGTTTACCTTCTCGCCCTGTGCGGATGCCAGGATCACGACAGCGCTGCCGAGCTTTGACTTAAAGTCATCTCCGAGGTTTCGCAGTGCATTCATATCCACATCCTGCATGGATACGGGCAGGATCTTGATGCCGCCGCAGTCAACTGCGCTTGATAAAGCATCGCCTGCGGAATCCTTCGCCATCTTATCCTTTAATTTATTGTTCTCTATGGTCAGAGCCTTGATCTCGGCAAGCATGGCCGCGATCTTATCCTTCAGCTTGGCGGGCTCGGTCTTGGCAGCCGCCGCAGCCTGCTTTAATTCATTTTCCATCTCGTGATAATATGCGAATGCACCCTTTCCGGTAAAGGCCTCGATTCTTCTGACGCCTGCAGCCACACCCTGCTCGGAAATGATTTTGAAGGTTGATATCATGCCGGTGTTTGCAACATGGGTACCGCCGCAAAGTTCGATGGAGAAGTCGTCCATCATGACCACGCGCACGGTGTCGCCGTACTTCTCGCCGAACAGCGCCATGGCACCTGTCTTCTTGGCTTCCTCGAGTCCCATCTCCTTGGTCACCACGGAAAGGTCCTCTGCTATCTCTTTATTGACAAGCGCTTCCACCTTTTCAAGTTCTTCCTTGGTAAGCGCCTGGTTGTGTGTAAAGTCAAAGCGAAGTCTGTCGCCGTCCACATAGGAACCTGCCTGCTCTACATGATCGCCCAAGACGAGCTTTAACGCCTTCTGTAACAGATGGGTTGCGGAGTGGTTCTTGCAGGTATCCGCGCGGCGCTCCGCGTCAACGGTGAGTGTCACCACATCACCCACATTTAATTCACCGGCCTCCATATAGCCGAGATGCGCGATCTTGTTGCCGACCACATGGATCGTATCCTGTACCACGAAGGTACCGTTCTCTGTCTCGATCACACCGATGTCACCGCACTGACCACCCATGGTGCCGTAGAACGGTGTTGCCTCGGTGATGATGGAGCCCGTGTCACCATCGGACAGGTACTGCGCAAGCTCCGTGACAGGCTTGTCACCCTCTGTAGTCTTTGTGATCGCATAGACCTTGGAGGAAAGTGTCAGCTTATCGTAGCCGTCGAAGGCAGTGGATACCGCGGGATCAAGCTGCTCGTACACGGTTGCATCTGCACCCATGTAGTTGCTCACCTTTCTTGCGCCTCTTGCGCGCTCCTTCTGCTCCTTCATGGCTGCGTTGAAGCCGTCCTCGTCTACAGAGATGCCGGCCTCTTCCAGGATTTCCTTGGTAAGATCCAGCGGGAAGCCGTAGGTATCGTAGAGCTTGAAGGCCTTGTCGCCGGAAAGCTCCTTTGCGCCGCTTCCGGACAATTCCTCTTTATATGTATTCAGGATTGCAAGACCCTGATCGATCGTCTTGTTAAAGTTCTTCTCCTCCGTGTCAAGCGTAGAGAAGATGTGTGCCTGCTTTTCCGCAAGCTCCGGATAAGCATCCTTGGAGCTCTCGATCACTGTCTTGGAAAGCTCTGCCAGGAAACGATCCTTGATGCCGAGCAGTCTGCCGTGTCTTGCGGCGCGGCGAAGCAGTCTTCGAAGCACGTAACCTCTGCCCTCGTTGGAGGGAAGAATGCCGTCACTTGTCATAAAGGTCACGGAACGGATATGATCCGTGATCAGACGGATGGAGCAGTCTGCCTTCTCATCCTTCTTATATTCAACTCCGGCCAGCTCACACACGCGATCTCTCACGGCCTTAACCGTGTCCACATCAAAGATGGAATCCACATCCTGTACGACAACCGCGAGTCTCTCAAGTCCCATGCCGGTGTCGATATTCTTCTGGGCAAGCTCGGTATAGTTGCCGTGCCCGTCGTTGTTAAACTGGGAGAAAACGTTGTTCCAGACTTCCATGTAGCGGTCGCAGTCACAGCCAACCGTACAGTCCGGCTTTCCGCAGCCGTATTTCTCGCCGCGGTCATAGTATACCTCGGAACAGGGACCGCAGGGACCTGCGCCGTGCTCCCAGAAATTGTCTTCCTTGCCGAATTTGAAAATGCGATCCTCGGCAATGCCGATCTTTTTATGCCAGAAATCAAAGGCCTGATCATCATCCTGATATACGGACGGATACAGTCTGTCCTTATCCAGCCCCACAACCTCGGTCAGGAATTCCCAGGTCCAGGTGATAGCCTCCTCCTTGAAGTAGTCACCGAAGGAGAAATTTCCCAGCATCTCGAAGAAGGTGCCGTGACGTGCGGTCTTTCCCACGTTCTCGATATCACCCGTACGGATGCACTTCTGGCAGGTGGTGACACGCCGTCTGGGCGGTACCTCCTGGCCGGTGAAGTACGGCTTTAAGGGTGCCATACCGGAATTGATGAGAAGCAGACTGTTGTCGTTTCTCGGGATTAAAGAAAAGCTGTTCATGCGAAGATGTCCCTTGCTTTCAAAGAACTCAAGGAACATCTTTCTAAGGTCATTGACTCCGTAATTTTTCACTTGTTTTGCCTCCTGCGCTTGCGCGCGATTATAGTATCATTTTTCGCATTTTGCGATTATTTCTTTTCGATTGCCTCTGCCGTCGTCTTGGCGTCTTTGTTTGCGCGGAGCTTCTTACCGACGAGTATACCGCAGAACGCGCATACGAGCATGCAAACAAATTTGAACAGGTACGTTAATAATTCTGATAATACTGCTGTCATGATTATTCCTCCGTTTATTTTCTACGATCGGCGAGTTCCTTTATAACATCGTCCCAGGTCACACCGCGCTCTACCATCAGAACCATGGCATGGTAGAGGAAATCGGAAAGTTCATACTTGATCTCTTCCGGGTCTGGGTTCTTTGCTGCGATCACGATCTCCGTGGCCTCCTCGCCGACCTTCTTCAGGATCTTATCGATACCCTTGTCGAAGAGATATGTGGTGTAGGAGCCCTCCTTCGGGTTTGCCTTGCGATCTGCGATGATATCGTACTCCTCGGTGAAGACGTTCAGCGGGTTGGTACGATTGTATTCCTTGCGGACAAGATCCGTGAAAAAGCAGGTCTTGCTTCCCGTGTGACAGGCAGGGCCGATCTGGGATACCTGCGCAAGGATCGTGTCACGGTCACAGTCGATGGTCAGGGCCTTCACAAACTGGAAGTGCCCGCTTGTCTCCCCCTTTGTCCAAAGAGTGTTTCTGCTTCTTGAGAAGTAAGTCATACGACCGGATCGGATGGTCTTGTTGAAGGCCTCCTCATTCATATATGCAAGCATCAGGACCTCTCCGGTCTTGTAATGCTGCGCGATCACAGGCACTAAGCCTTTGTCATCAGTCTTGAAATCCGAGAAGGAAAGAGAGCTCTCAAAGAGGTTCACCGGCAGGTTTTCCTCCCGGCAGGCCTGCTTGATTTCCATCACATCGTGACGATCAAGCTTGTACAGGCTCACTGTCTCCGCTTCCGTCTGCTTCAGCATGGAAGCGATCTCCTTCGGATCCTTGGAATCGATCTGGGCAACCACGGGAAGGCCGATCTCCCTGCGAAGCTTCTTTACCAGCTTCTCATAGCCCTCAACCGGCTTGCTCTGGATCAGTAAAAGCTCGCCGGCACCGTTTGCCTTTAAGTTCTTTCCGTAAGCGACCGGATCCTCGCAATTTGCCAGGTCGATGGTCACAATGATGCGCTCCGCACCGAAGCGGTCGGAGGCCTCCTTTACAATGTTGATATCCTCTAAGGGCGCAGTCTTCATGCACACCTTGATAGCGCCCGCATAGAGCAGCTTCTTGATGTCCTCCAAGCGGCGCACACCACCGCAGGCGATCAGCGGAACATCCACCTGTCTGGTGATCTCCTTGATCAGTGCGATGTTTTTATCGATGTCCTCTCGTTTGCAGGAGCTGTCAAAAAACGCAATCTCGTCCGCGCCTGCGTCATTGTAAAACAACGCATCCTCCATTGGACTTTCCATGGATAAACATGGGATGATCTTTTTGTAATCCATTTTCTCTCCTCCTGCTACAAGAATCAATTTATAAGCTTCCCTTTGTGGAAAGCACGGTACCCGAAAGTCTCGGCTCCGGGCCGGTCGCCTCATCCAAAGCCTTGGCAAAGGCTTTAAACGCAGCCTCTATGATATGGTGATTGTTCTCACCGGATATCTGCTTAATATGTAAATTCATACCTGCCGAATAGCTGACCGCATAGAAAAACTCGCGCACCATCTCGGTATCGAAATAGCCCACCTGCGGTACGGTCAGATTCAGATCAAAGGATAAATACGGACGACCGGACAGATCGATGGCACACATCACGAGCGTCTCATCCATCGGAAGCAAAAACGAGCCGAAGCGGCGTATGCCCTTCTTGTCGCCGAGTGCCTTCTTGATGGCCTCACCGAGCACTATGCCCGTGTCCTCGATGGTGTGGTGACTGTCCACCTGCAGATCGCCCGCCACCGTAGCCTCTAAATCAAAGAAGCCATGCTTTGCAAAGCTGGTCAGCATGTGGTCAAAAAAGCCGATACCGGTATCCACCTTGGAAAAACCGATGCCGTCTAAGTTTAATTCCATTTGGATGTCCGTTTCGCCGGTCTTTCGTTTAACGCTTGTGACTCTCTTATCCATACGATTCTCTCCCGAAGATAATCTCTTAATCATTAAATTATATGGGTTTCTGCCGCTTTTGTCAAGAAACGCGCACTATTCAAACCTTACGTGGATTGAATTTGCGTGAGCAGTTAAGCCCTCAGCCTTGGCAAAGGCTTCAACATCCTCATGCACTGCGGAAAGCGCTTCCTTTCCGTAATAAATGACGCTGGACTTCTTGATGAAATCGTCCACCGAGAGCGGCGAGAAGAACTTGGCGGTTCCGTTGGTCGGAAGCACATGGTTCGGGCCCGCGAAATAATCGCCGAGCGGCTCGGAGCTGTACTCACCGAGGAAGATAGCACCTGCGTTGCGGATTCTCGTCATCGTGTCAAAGGGGTTCTTCGTCACGATCTCAAGGTGCTCGCTTGCGATCTCATTGACTGTATCGATGGCGTCATCCATGTTATCCGCCACCAGAATATATCCGTAATTGTCCAAAGACTTCCGAATGATCTCTTTTCTCTCAAGAATTGCGGTAAAGCCGTCCACTTCCTTGGAAACAGCCTCCGCAAGCTCTGCCGAGGTGGTGACCAAAATGGCGCTTGCCATCTCGTCATGCTCTGCCTGAGAAAGGAGGTCCGCAGCCACATATCTTGCATTGGCACTCTCATCCGCAAGGACCATGACCTCGCTGGGACCGGCTACGGAATCGATACCGCAGTGACCGAACACCGCCTTCTTAGCAAGGGCCACGAAGATGTTACCCGGACCCACGATCTTATCCACCTTCGGAATGCTCTCGGTGCCGAACGCGAGCGCCGCGATCGCCTGTGCGCCACCGCACTTGTAGATATCATCCACGCCCGCCTCGTTTGCGGCTACAAGCGTGGTCGGATACACCTTGCCCTCCGCGTTGCACGGTGTAGTCATGATGATCCTGTCAACCCCCGCTACCTTGGCCGGAATCACATTCATCAAAAGAGAAGACGGATAAGCAGCCTTACCGCCCGGCACATAGACCCCGACCTTCTCAAGCGGTGTCACCTTCTGCCCGAGCAGAATCCCGTTTGGTTGCGTATCAAACCAGCTTCTCTGCTTTTGCATTTCGTGGAAGTACTTAATGTTGGCGATGGCCTTCCTGATGATCTCCACAAGAGACGCATCCACTTCCTTGTAAGCATCCTCGATCTCCTGCTTTGTCACCCTCAAGGTCTCCGGTGTCAGCTTCGCCTTATCAAACTTTTCCGTATAGTCAAACAAGGCCTTATCCCTGTTCGCTTTCACGTCGGCCACGATATCCTTTACAATCTGCTCGTACTCGCCGTAGCTGTCGGGACTACGTTTCAGAAGGTTAGATAAAATATCTTTTTTTGTTTCTTCATTTAATTCAACTATCTTCATAATCTATTCCTTTATCAAACTATTCATATTATCTAAAATTGTCCGAATCCTCTCATGCTCCATCTTAAGGCTCACCCGATTCACAACGACCCGAGCCGAAAGCGGACAAATCTCTTCGAGAACATCGAGTCCGTTCTCGCGAAGCGTCGACCCGGTCTCCACGATATCCACGATCACCTCGGAGAGTCCCACGATCGGCGCCAGCTCCACCGATCCGTTCAATTTGATGATCTCCACCGTCTGATTCTTCTGCTCGCGAAAATAGGTCGTCGCGATATTCGGGTACTTGCTGGCTACACGGATGATCTCGTTCTTGGAGAGCAGTTCCTTGGCGGATGCCGGCCCGCACACGCACATGCGGCACTTGCCGAAGCCGAGATCCATCACCTCGTAGATGCTCCTGCCCTCCTCGAGGATCGTATCCTTGCCGACCACGCCGCAGTCCGCAGCGCCGTATTCCACGTAGGTCGGTACATCCGAAGCCTTGGCGAGAAAGAACCGCACCTTGTGCTCCTCGTTGGTAAAGATCAGCTTTCTGGTGTCCGGATCCTTGGCCTCCTCACAGGTGATTCCCATCTGCTCAAAGAGAGCCAGCGTTTTCTTCGCAAGTCTGCCCTTAGCCAGCGCAAATGTCAAGTATCTCATTGGAACCGTCCTCCTTTACGCAAACTAAACGTGCAAACCCACGTTTTCTCGCATACTCCTCATATTCCGCCTGCGTGTGATGCGCAGATTTTCGGATCATCATGGTTGTCTGACCCTCGCCGCGAAGCTTGCTTGCAAGGGCAATGGCATCCGCATGCTGTTCCCTGTCAAAAAGGATCAGATTCTGTGTGTGCTCCACGGGAAGCTCTACTTTGTTCCGTGCGATGGCACTCATCAGGTCATCCACGTAGATCGCAAAACCGACCGAGGGAGCTTCTTTGCCGAACTGCTCCAACAGACGGTTGTATCTTCCGCCCTTCACCACTGCATCACCGGTGCCGTAGGTATAACCGCGGAAGCAGATTCCCGTGTAGTAGTTATATCGGTTGATCATGGAAAGATCAAAGCTGATGTACTTTCCGTAACCGTAGGCGTTCAGGGCTGCACTCACGCGCTTCATCCGCGCGATGGCATTCTTGGAGGTCTCGTTTGTCACAAGCGCCTCCGCCGTGTCCAAGGTCTCAATGCCCCCGAAGAGATTGTCAAAGGAGGAAAGTGCCTTCTTGATGTTATCGGGCACGGACAGCTTTGAAACATATTCCGAAAGCCCGTAAAAGTTTTTGATATGGATGTAGTCGCGGATCTTATCTTCCGTCTCACCGTCCAAGCCGGCGGCATCGATCACGCCCTTAAAGAAGCCGACGTCACCGATCTCGATCTGAAACTCCGTCAAGCCCGTCGCAAGCAGACAACGGATCACGCAGGCGATGATCTCGGCATCCGAGGCAGAGGAATCATCGTTGATGAGCTCTCCGCCCACCTGTGTGAATTCCGCAAGCGCGCCGCGGTGCTGATGCGCATTCTTAAAGCAATGCCCGTGGTAGCAAAGACGCAGGGGAAGCTCTTCGTCCGCATAGTACTTTGCAGCGGATCGCGCGATGCTCGGCGTGATGTCCGGGCGAAGCACCAGCGTGTTGTTGTTCCTGTCGAAGAATTTGAACATCTCGTTGGAAGGCGCTGAACCCTTGTCAATATTGAAAATGTCGAAGTATTCGAAGGCCGGGGTTTCGATGTCCTGATAACCGAACAGATGCAGCTCATGGAGCAGTCGCTCCACCACAGTCTGTTTTTTCTTCATCTCGTCATCGTAGATATCCCGCACACCCTCCGGTGTATGTAAAAGTTTTTCGTTCATGATTTACTTCCTTATCTTGTTTTTAACAAAGCCTTATTCTACCATAGTTTCCCGCGTTATACAAGAGAAAACACGGGGACAAAATCGCCCCCGTGTCTCAATGATCGGTTTTATTGCAGCAGGATCTGACTACTCATGAATAATCTGTCCGAATAATCCACCAAGAGTTTGTAATCCTCGGGATCACCCTGAAAGCTTTGCTTTTCCTCATCGGTAAGCACATCGGAATAATGCTCGAGATACCGAAGATCCTTGTGCAAAAGCGCAGCCGCGCGGCTTGCCTGCATAATTCCCTTTGCCTTTCTTGCTTTAAAGTAAAGCAATGCCTTTCGCTTTTTATACGCCTCCGTTTCTTCTCTTGTCACGCTCTCACCTGCCTGTAAGCCCGGCTTTTGCATCACAAGATCAAGCTGCGATGTCTTCGGTACATCAGTCCTCGTCATGTCCAGCTTTCGTATGATCTCCCCGACAAATACGCGATCGATCATTGCGGGCTGCATATTGATCGTCTGCTCCGCGGTATAGTTGGTTATGTCGGGAAGCGGTTCCTTTTCGAATTGTACAAGCATCGGTCTGACATATTTGCTTAAAACGGTTGTCACATAGCGGTTTCCGTTATCTTCTGCCGCCTGCGGCAGATGCTTAAACTGGTCGTGCATGATATACGTGTCCCCCGCCTGAAACTGCAGATCATGCAATCTCGGAAGGAGCGTGCCTCTGTGCAAAAAGGTCATCGCGTTGAAGACTTCTTCGTTTCGCTCCTCATTCGTATCAGAGAACAGATAACGCAGCGGATCGTTTTTTAACTCGTCGTAAACGAAATCATGATGCGCGTGATAGAATTTTTTCTCGATCCAGCTGTGCAAGGTGGCATTCTTTTTCTCTATTTCCTTTGCGTATGCGGTGGTTGCGGTTATATTTTTTTGCGCTTCTCTGTCACCGTATTTTGCACGCATCAGCTGTGTTTCATCCATGAAGTCACGCTTATCGTAGATCATATAGTCAAGCGCTCTCTTGACCTGAAGAACATAGTGTTCGCAAACAGTTGCATTGTTTTGATTCGCATCCTTTTTTCTCCGGATCATGTTCAGATGCGCGACTTCGGCAGTCGTATATTTTTTCGGATCCTTGTGTGCATCAAGAAAACGTTTTTCAAGCTTTACGCAGGCATTATAGTTAAGCAGATATGCAGCCAGCGATTCGGAGCTTTTCACATAGTCATCCAATCCTCGAAGCACAGCTTCCCTGTTTGCCGTCACGCGCTTTTCGTATTTCGGATCATCGAGGTCGTGCATATATTTCGAGAGCTCCAAGTAAGCTGTTTCGGAGTAAAAGACCTCTTTGATAGCACGGTGTTGTTCTCTCGCAGATCTTGTCCTGTTCCACATTTCCGGCCGATCAAATCTAAGCTGCTCTGTAATATCGGCATCTACGTTTTTTTCCTCTTCGGCTTCCGCCGCGGTTTTATTGGACAGCTGATACTGTTTGTATTTATCGATCGTATCGTTCAAATCTTCCGTAGGCGTCATTCCGGTGTCGGTATCACCAAACTCCCTGATCTGATAGGAAAATGATACATCCGTAGCTTTAAAAATATCAGAGTACTCAATATTATTGGCCCTTAATGCTCTTATGTAGCAGGCTCTGGCAAACTCCAGAGACTTTTTCAGCGTTTCATAGCGTTCCGAATCGTAGGTGCTGAAATTCACACGTGTCGCCGGGTCCTTAAAAGCCGCAACCAATGCCGAAAGATCATCGATTTCTTTATCCACAAGATCGAAGTGTTCACCGAAATACTCGTATTCAAACATTGCCGGGTTGATATCTTTTTTATAAAGGTCCCTTACCGTAAACTGTGGTTGTGCCGGAGCACCATCTTTAACTCGATTTCTTTGCTTTTCTTGTTTCGCCGCCAACAATTCGGAAATGTATCCTGTGTAATGGGTGGCATAACGAAAGGCTTTTTTTGTGCTTTCCCCCTTCTGTGCAATCCTGTTCTTTTTCTCTTTTCGCTCTTTATAAGAAAGCTCGGGCTCCGCGGGAAGCGATGCCAAAGGCAATTGCTCCGCAGTCTGTACGCGAGCTGCAACGGCAGGATCCGTTTTCTTGTATCGTTCTGCAAAGCGGCGGAAAAACTCCTCTCTGCTTTCGATCGATTCTCTGTC
>CACZPL010000145.1 GCA_902783015.1 uncultured Lachnospiraceae bacterium | reverse complement strand
GTAAGGCTGTTCTTGAAGATCTGCTCGAAGCCGAGAAACTTAATGATGCCGAGGTTTACTGAGGGGTGCAGACGAAGGCCTCCCTTGTAGGGGCCGATCGCATTGTTGCACTGTACACGGAAACCGCGGTTTACCTGTACCTGACCATTGTCATCCACCCAGGGTACACGGAACATGATCTGACGATCCGGCTCAGTGATGCGCTCTAAGATCGCAAGCTTTCTGTACTTCTCCTCATCCTGCTCGATCACCGGGCGCAGTGTGGAAAGCACCTCTGTCACAGCCTGGATAAACTCCGGCTGATCGGCATCTCTCTTCTTTACGAGATCCAATACTTCGTCAACGTAAGACATTTTTGTTTCCTCCTATTAAATAGATTAGATAGTTTGCGCCATTCAAAAATGAGGCGCAGTTTTTTACTCACTGCGCCCCATTATAGTACGGAATCCTTTGTTTGTAAAGGTGTTTTTATGGTTTTACTTGCGATTTTTTCGCAATAACTGTTTTTTACTTGTTTTTCTAAACTTCCGTGCTCCGGATATTCCCCGGCACCTTCCAATACTTGCAGCGGTGCTTCACATTGGTGTTGAACACGATCTGCGTCTTGGTCTTTCCGAAGCGCTGCAGCTCCTCCACGAAGGTGTCAAGCTCTGCCGTGGTGGGAAAGCGCGCCTCGATCAGCATGGAGTAATCTCCGGTCACGCAGTTACACTCGATCACATTCAACACGCCGTTGATGTAATCATAGAATTCCTTCTTTTGCTCCGGCTCCACGGCCACATTCACAAACGCCTTGGTGTAATGTCCCATGGCCTCGGGGTTCAGCCGCGTGGTAAAGCCCTCGAGCACGCCCTCGGAGAGCATCTTGTCGATGCGCGTCCCGACCGCCGTCGGAGACATGGATACCCGCTCGGCAATGTCCTTTAACGACATGCGGGCATTTTCCTGCAGGATATCCAAAATCTGCTCGTCAATCTTGTCGAGCTTGTAGTATATCATTTCTCTCTTTTCCATATTACAGTATCCTGATTCCGAATTTTGCTTCGATCAAATCCGCGATCCAATCCAAAAGTCCGATGGACTTTAAGAACAGGAAGAACAGCAGGATCGGTGCCACATAACGTATCATGACGATAAACAGACCTTTTCTGCCCATCTTCTCTCCGTTCTTTGTCGCCTCGTCGATAACGGTTTTCGGTTTTAATACCCAGCCCACCAGGATACAGGTGGCTATGGCCACAATGGGCATCAGCACATTGTTACTTGCATAGTCCATGATATCAAGGATCTGTCCGACGCTGCCTGTGGGGAGCTTTAATTCAAAGTACAGGCCGTTGTAGCCGAGGCATACCACGATACCGACTACAAGCGCGATCGCAGTCTCAATGGCCGTCGCCTTGATACGCGGAAGCTTGAATGCATCCATAAAGCTTGATACCACGGCCTCCATCACGGAGACTGCCGAGGTCAGTGCCGCAAAGAGCACCATCGCAAAGAAGAGCGCGCCGATCAGGTTGCCGACCTTGCCCATGGCCGCAAATACCTTCGGAAGTGATACAAACATCAGGCTCGGGCCTCCGCTCATACCCTCCTTCCCGAGGAATACATACACCGCGGGGATGATCATGACACCGGCAAGAAATGCAACCGCCGTATCGAAGATCTCGATCTGGTTGACGGACTTCACCATGTTTGCGTCGTCCTTTACATAGGAACCGTATGCCACCATGATACCCATGGCAACCGAAATACTGAAGAAGAGCTGTCCCATGGCGTCCATCACGACTGTGATGAATTCCCGCACACCGACGCCCTCCAGACTGGGAACCACATACACCTTAAACCCCTCGAGGCCCGTACGGTGAATGCCCGCTTCGTCCGTATTGTTCAAAAAGATGGAATAGACCGCAATGCCGAGCACCAGCACCAGAAGGATCGGCATGATCACCTTGGAGGAATTCTCGATGCCCTTGTTTACGCCGCCGAATACGATGACGGCAACCAATGCCAGAAAGATCACCAGCATCACGATCGGCTCCACATCCGAGGTGATAAATTCTGTGAAATACCCGTCTCTTGCCGCTTCCATGCCGTCACCGGTCAGATAGGCAACCAGATATTTCAGTACCCAGCCGCCGATGGCCGTGTAATAGGGCATGATGATCATCGGCACCAGACAGGCAGCCGCGCCGAGCCACTTCCACTTCTTGTTCAGCTTGCCGTAGGCCGTCAGCGGACTCTGCTTGGTCTTACGACCGATGGCAACCTCCGCGACCAACAGCGTAAAGCCGAATGTGACAGCCAGCACCAGATATACGACCAGGAACAGACCGCCGCCGTCCTTGGCCGCGAGATACGGAAATCTCCAGATATTTCCCAAACCTACCGCGGAGCCTGCCGCAGCAAGTACAAATCCGAGTGAACCCTTAAATGAGTTACGTTTTTCGTCCATTGTTAATTTAAGCCTCTTTCCCTTATGTTATATAATTTACTCCAAGAAACGCATCTTGCCGCCGGAGCTCGGTTTTCCCTTTAACTGGATATCCTGGCGGAACATACCGTTCATTGCCTCCTCAAGACCGCCCGCGCAGTCCTTGCAGAATCTTCCGCAGTGGATCATCTTGCCGCAGCGCTCACACTCAAGGCCGACCAAGGAATCGTCGGCAAAGGTAAGCCTTGCCTCGCGCACCCACTTTTTGATCTGCTTCACCGTGGTCTCGCACTCGTCCGCAACCGTATTGATGTTTGCACCCGGGTTGTCACGGATGTACTCCTTGACCTCCTCAAATTTCTCCTCGAGCAGATCCTTACACTGCGGACAGAGCTTTTCTCCCGTTACATAATTAAACAGACGTTTGCAGTTTCTGCAGTTCATCAACTCCATACGCTAATACCCCTTTCCGATACAGATACTTGTATAGTAGATGTCCTCTATTCCGTGCGCCCTCAAAAGACGCGTGCATGCCTCTATGGTAGAGCCCGTGGTATAGATATCATCCACCAGCATCACACTTCTATAGTTTACACTTTTTTTCGTCATTTGAAAAGCGCTTTTCATATTCTTTTCCCGAAGCGCAGGGTCCAAAGTCTTCTGCGGCGGCGTGTTCACGGACCGCTCAAGAAGCCCCGTATCCACAGGCACCCGGAGGTAGTTCGAAAGCTCCCTTGCAAGAAGCTCCGCCTGGTTATAGCCGCGTCTTTTGAGCTTTCGTTTATGGACCGGCACGGGGATCAGCGCATCGGCCTGCAGAGATAAAAGCTCCCTTCCGTGTACGCGGATGATCTCGGCGGCAAAAAAGCCCGCGGCATCCTTCCTGCTTTGGTACTTGAAGGCATAAACCCCTTCCTTTACCGGAGAGACATAGTTCATGGCCGGATAGCCCCGCACAAAGCTCCGTTCATGCTCCGAGCAATTTCTGCAGAGCTCCACGGACCGGTCGGGCACTTCCTTCCCGCATTTTTTGCACACCGGTGCCTTCACATGATCGATTTCTTTTCTGCACGATGTACAGCAGCCCGTCTCACCCGGCGCAAGCACCTGCTGACAGACGGCGCATGCCGGCGGATAGACAAGATCAATGATCCTCTTTCCGAATTTCATTCAATTCCTCCAGCCTTAATGCAAAGGTCGTATATCTGACCTGCTCATCCACGTTGTCGATCATCTGGTCCACCATTCCGATGTTCCCGACCAGCACCACCAGCCGCTTTGCGCGTGTGATGGCCGTGTACAGCAGGTTTCTGTTCATCAGCTTCTTCGGGCCGTTCACGATCGGCAGGATCACCGCCGGATATTCACTGCCCTGGGATTTATGGATCGTCATGGCAAAGGCGTGCTCGAGCTCCTCGAGCATGGAAAAGCCGTACACGGAAACGCGGCCGTCATCGAAGGTCACGGTCAGTTCTTCCTCATAATCGCTGATGTCCGTGATGGTTCCCACATCTCCGTTGAAGACACCGACGCCCTCATCCAGCACATAGCCGGTGCTGCCGTTTCTCCCGACACCGTACACCTTCCACTCCTGCCGGTAATCGTTTTTCACCTGCATCACCTTGTCGCCCACGCGGAAGGTAACATCGCCCTTTATCTTCTCCGCCTTGCCTCTGGCCGGCGGGTTTAAGAGCCTCTGCAGCTCCGCGTTCAGGTTTTCCACACCGGTCTCGTTCCTCCGCATGGGTGCGAGCACCTGAATGTCAAGCGGCGAAACCTTGAGGTATCCGGGCAGGTTGTCCCGGATCAGCACCTTGACCTCCTCCAGCGTCGCCCGGGCATTTTGCCGCGGGATGAAAAAGAAATCCTTGCTCTTGTTCGTGATGGTCAGATGCTCGCCGCGGTTGATCTTATGGGCATTGTAGACGATATCGCTGCCCTCCTCCTGCCGGTAGATGCGGCTTAAGGTCGCAACCGGGAAGCAGGCCGAGGCGATGATGTCCTTTAATACATTACCCGCTCCCACCGAGGGCAGCTGGTTTTCGTCTCCCACCAGGATCAGCCTAGTCCCGTAGGGGACTGCCTGCAGCAGAGAATAGAAAATGTAGCTGTCCACCATGGACATCTCATCCACGATCAGCGCGTCGCATTCCAAAGGCATCTCCGCGTTTCTCGCAAAGTGCGGACCGCCGACACTGTCACTGTCCTCGGGTGCTCCCGAAAACTCCAGCAATCTGTGAATAGTCTGGGCCGGCCAGCCGGTCTGCTCTGTCATACGCTTTGCCGCGCGCCCCGTGGGGGCAGCAAGTTTGATCTCCATGCCGTGGCCGGAAAAGTATTTGATGATGGTATCTATGATGGTTGTCTTGCCGGTGCCGGGACCGCCGGTCACCACGCAGACTCCCGCCGAGATGGCGGACTTTACCGCAAACATCTGCCGCTCATCGAGTTCGATCTCCTCCCTCGCGGTCAGTTTTTTAAGCTCATTGTCGAGCTCCTTTTCATCCACCTCGTATTTGAGCTGCAGGTCCACAAGGAGCCTTGCGGAATTTAATTCCACATAATAGTTCGGCGCAAGATACACGATCTGCACGGCATCCGCGGTCTTTAAGATCAGCTTCCCCTCGAGGGCAAGCTCCCGCATACGTCCGTCCAGCTCCTCGCAGTGCCGCTCGTATTCCGAGCTTGCAGCATTCGCATCCCTGTACTCCGCGTAGCCCATGTAGTCGTAGTCGAAGCTCTCCGAGCCGGGGTCGCGGATCAGACGGATTGTCTTATCGATCAACTCCTTCGCCGGCAGATACATATGTCCCTCCTGATTTGCGCAGGTGAGGATGTAGATCATGGCAGAGCGCTGGCGGAATTCCGAGTCCGCGGTGATGCCCATCATCCTTGCAATCTCGTCGGCCACCTTGAAGCCGATACCGTACACATCCTCCGCGAGGCGGTACGGATTTTCCTTGATGATATCGTACACCTTGTCCCCGTAGGTATTGTAGATCTTCATGGCCAGATTGACCGAGATACCGTACTCCGACAAAAAGATGACCACATCACGAAACTCCTTTTTTTCGAGATAGGAGTTTGCGATGGACCTGGCCTTTTTCTCGGAGATCCCCGAGATCTCCGCCAAACGCTGCGGTTCTTCCTCTATGATACGGAGCGTGTCCGTTTTGAATTTTTTGACGATCTTTTTTGCGAGAACCTCGCCGACGCCTTTGACGATACCGGATGCGAGATACCGCTCGATCCCCACGCTGTCCGCGGGGAGTCGGATCTCACAGGATGAAAACTTGAACTGGATGTCGTACTGCGGATGATTGACGTAATCTCCTTCCGCAACAATATACAGTCCCTCGCCCACGCCGAACAGATTGCCCACAAAGATCTCTTCTCCGTTCTCGCCCTCAACGCTAAAGACTGTATATCCGTTTTCTTCATTCTTATATATGATTTTTTCGATGTAGCCTTCTCTTGTCATTGTTTATCAATTACTTCCGAAGGTGGGATGGCGCTTGCCTGAAGCTTCATGGACTCGTAGAGCTGCTGTGCCAGCCCGATGCCGCCCTGATCCACGGCCCGACTTGCATACTCCTGGACGCGCATGTCGGAAAACATCTTCTCGTAATCTCCCTGACTGTCCTCATCGCGCATGATGGTCTTTTCCATCTGCTTGTACACCTGCTCGAGCATGTAGGCCTCAAATTCCTTACAGGCCTCAAGCATTTTTTCGTCCTCGGCATTTTCCACCTTGGAAAGCTTATCCTTTAAGGACTGGGTGTTATTTGTATAGGTGGACGCGATCTCCGCCGCGCTCATATTTGAAAAATTAATATCCATACTTTATCACCTTAAATTATTTGCCTGTTGCATCATATCATCCGTCGTCTGAATAGCCTTGGAGTTCATCTCGTAGGCGCGCTGCGCCACGATCAGGTTCACCATCTCGTTTGCAACATCCACGTTGGAGCCCTCTGTGTAGAACTGATGGATCTTACTGGGTGTCACGTTCGGGTTGTTCAATTCCGCGATGGGATCACCGGAAGCTACCGTGGGGCTGTAATTGTTGTTACCCTCCTTGGAAAGGCCGGCCGGGTTGGAAAACTGGTACAGCGAGATCTGCACCTCGCGACCCTGCGCATCCGTCAGCTTTACCGGGTTATTGTCCTCTCCCGGGAATGCGATGGTACCGTCCCTGTTGACGATCAGATCCGTCGCCACCCTCTCCGCCGGAAGCGTGATCGGGTTGCCGTTTGTATCGAGGACCATGTCACCGTTTGCGTTTACGAGGAGGTTGCCGTTATCCGTAGGGGAAAGCTGAAAAGCGCCGTCCCTGGAATACTGTGTTGTTCCGTCCGCCACGCGAACCGCAAAAAAGCCGTCACCCTCGATCGCCATGGAAAGCGCGCTGTCGCTTGCAAGCAAGGCGCCCTGCGAAAACTGGCTGGTGATGGCAGCCACTCTTGAGCCGAGACCTACCTCGGCCGGTACCGGTTTTTCTTCTCCTGCATTGTTGGTGGATTTGGATTGAAGGTTCTGATATAACAGGCTCTTGAAGCTTGCCTGCTCGTTCTTATAACCGATCGTGTTCACATTGGAAAGATTGTGCGCGATCGTATCTACATTCGTCTGCTGCGCTCTCATACCGGAAGCCGCAGTCCACAGTGATCTCATCATAACGGTTTACCTCCTCAGTCAATTATCAAACTCGTCCGATCTCGTTTACAGCCTTATCTAAGCTCTGATCCACGGCCTGCATCATTTTCTGGTTTGTCTCAAAGGCTCTTGAAATGGCGATCATATCCACCATCTCCGTCACCATATTTACATTGGACATTTCCAAAAAGCCCTGCGTCACCGAGGCATCCGCCGGTATCTGCGCCGCGCCGTCCGCCGGCTGATACATATTCTCGCCGTAGGAGGAAAGTGCCTCGTAGTTTTGAAAATCCGTGAGCCCGATCTTGGTCACGTAATTATTGCCGCTGTATATCTCACCGAGTGTGTTCACAGATACGGGAACGACGTTTGCGTTCGGGATCTGGATCCGGTTGTTGTTTTCGTCGAGTACGTAATCTCCGTCCTTCGTGACAAGGAAGCCTTGCTTTGTCACGGTAAAATCACCGTCTCTTGTATATTTCGTAGAGGTTTGTCCCGCTTTATTCGTGGTCTGGATACGGAAAAAGCCCTTGCCGCCGAGGGCTAAGTTGAACTGGTTACCGGTCTCCCGGAATCCGCCCTGTGACATGTCATAGAAGGTCTCGCCGATCTTAACGCCGAGTGCCACGCCGCCGATGCCCTGCTTCAGATTGATGCCGACGGTCTCGTCATCGATCTTTACCGCCAGCTGTCTGTCGAAGGACTGGGCTGTCGCATCGATCTTCTTGAATCCGGTGGTATCGGCATTTGCCATGTTGTTTGACACCACATCCATGCGTCTCTCTTCATTTCGAAGACCGGTCCATGCCGTGTACAGTGCTCTTACCATGCTTTACCCCTTATCCTGTGTGCTCAAAAACTCCACATACTTTCCGGTGCCCACAGCCACTGCCGTGAGCGGATCCTCCGCCGTCATGGTGGTGATCCCGGTATTTTCTTCGATCAGGTCCTCCAAACCGTGCAGCAAAGCGCCGCCGCCGGTTAAGACGATACCTCTGTCCGCAATGTCTGCCGCAAGCTCCGGCGGGGTTTTCTCAAGCACGCTGTGGATCGCATCCACGATCTGTGAGGTTACCTCCCGTAATGCCTCCTCCGTCTCATCGGAGGAGATCGTCACCGTCTTTGGCAGGCCCGTGACTAAGTTTCTGCCGCGAATGTCCATCGTGACATTCTCCGGCCGTTTATAACAGGTTCCGATATTGATCTTGATCTCCTCTGCGGAGCGCTCGCCGATCAGCAGATTGTGACGCTTTCTCATGAAGCGCACGATCGCCTCGTCAAAGTCATCGCCCGCGACCTTAATGGAGGCCGAAACCACCACGCCGCTCAAGGAAATGACCGCCACATCCGTGGTACCGCCGCCGATATCCACGATCATGTTACCGCAGGGTCGCGAGATGTCGATGCCGGCTCCGATGGCCGCAGCTACCGGTTCCTCGATCACATACACATCTCTGGCGCCGGCCTGGTAGGTGGCATCCTCCACCGCACGCTTCTCCACCTCGGTCGCACCCGAGGGCACACACACGCTGATGCGCGGTCGTCTGCCGAAAAAGCTCTTGCCGACTGCCTTTTGAATAAAATATTTCAGCATTTTTTCCGTGATACGATAATCGGAGATCACGCCCGCACGAAGCGGCCGTACCGCCATGATGTTGCCGGGGGTACGCCCGAGCATCAGTCTGGCCTCCTCGCCGATCGCCTTGATCTGATTGGTATCCTTATCGTAGGCCACCACGGAGGGCTCCTTTAATACCACGCCCTTACCTTTTACGTATACCAAAACGCTGGCTGTTCCCAAATCTATTCCGATATCTGAGTTTGCCATGTCTTGCTCCTTTCACTATATATCGTCAAAAAATCATTAATCTTTAGGCTTCCGCAGGAATATCATGGAAGCCGGTTCACCGCGCAGCCATTCCATGCGGATCTCCGTAATGTCCATGATCTGCCCGAGCGGCTGCAGATAACTGCGCCAATTGGTCACGCGCTCCTTGTTGATAAAGGGCTTGCGCATGGTGTCGATGCTGTCGAATCTGTCGTGCAGATCCACGATCAGCCGCCTGCTGTCCGTACCCGTGAACTCGTAGCCCACGAGCTTATCCATCTCGGTGTTGGAAAACAGCACCTCGCCCGATGTCAGGTCGCGCACGAACATTGCCACGGTCAGCGTGTTGTAGGTCTCGATCAGATCGCGGTTCACGCGGCGCAGGTTTCCGTCGCCGTCCGCATTCTCGATCATCTTCTGAATGATCAGGCTGATACTCTTGGTAAAGCGCAGCTCTTCCTTGGTCCACACGCGCTCGGCACTGGCCTCCGCAAAAAAGAGCATACCGTAGATCTTTTCCTCTAAGTAGATAGGATAGATGACCACGCCGTTGAAGCTGTAGCGCATCAGCGTGAGCTTGTACTCCTCGGTCATGGTGTTTCGGTCAGCTACCACACGACCGCCCGCATCCTCGATCATCCGGATCACATTGTTCATGCGCTCCGGCAGGATAGTCAGGATCTCCACATCCGGCTCCGCGCCCATCAGACTGTACTGACTGCGCAGCTTGTAGCCCTTCTTTCTGTCCCTGTCCATGGTGTAGAGGAAGATGCGGTCCACATCGAGATTCATGCCCGCGGCATGCAGCGTCTCCGCGATCGCCTGATCCACGCGGTCGATCAGACTGCTGCTGATCTTGGTCAGCGCCTCGTTGGCGATGTTCTGACGGGAGAGCTCCTCCCGAAGCTTTTTGCCCGCGCCGCGCGCCTTGGCAACCTCCACCTCCAGGCTGATGCTCTTTTTCAGGAAATCCTCCAGGAGCGCACCCACGCTCCACTGCTTTTCATAAACCTCAGACAGCTTGTCCGTCTCCTCCTGCGTGTAGGAGCCGATCACCCACACGGCCTGCAGCTCCCCGCCGATCATCAGCGGCACCGCAGACAGCTTGCCGATCCCGCCCTCCGGGCGGTCAATGATCTTCGGCTGATAGTCAACGTGCAGCATTTTTTCTTTTAATTCTTCAAACAGTTCCCTGTATCTCGGGGTCTGGAACAGATCATAGAAATCACCCAGATTGGTGTCGGGACCGACAGCCGGGTAAAGGCTCTTCCCCTCCGGTGACAGCACAACGGAATAAAGCCCCGCAAGGCTGGCAAAAACCTCCGTGACCTCGCGCGACCGGTTTGCGGCCGGCATCAGCTCCCGGGATCTTCTCCGAAGCGCGTCGCTGTCGACGTGCACCTCGGTTTCCTTCTTTTTCGGTACGTAAGCCGTCTCCCGCACCTCACGGATATAGCACTCTATTGTCGCCGTGTCCGGCTCCGTCCTGACGATCGTCAGCTCGTTGCGGACATTGTACACCTTGCCGTTATCTCCCACCATGCGGTAGTCGTACGTGTATTCATCCACCCCGTCCGCGATGGCCTTAAGTGCCATTTTGTTTGCCGCTTTTCTGTCCTCGGGATGCACATAATCCGTCGGAAGCTTTAATCCCTTGGAAAGAAGCTTTACGCTCATCCCGAGGATCTCGGCATTCGGAGAAACATATTCAAGGGTCAATTCATCGGATCCCTTATGTCCCGTGACTACCATGATCACATAACCGGACTTTTCCAAAGCCCGGAGCAAATATCTGTTTTCCGCCGGCATAGTCTCCTCCTGATCATCATCAAGATGGGGGGCGTGTGTCACACGCCCCCCGTCTGTGCAAACATCTCTATAAATTCGGGAACGCCTGATCCGCAACCGCCTTTGTCTCGTTTACGGATGTAACAACCTTATTCACAGCCTCCAAAAGCTGTGCCATGTATTCACTCACGCTCTCGCATTCCTTCTTCACCGAAAGCCTTGTGCTGTAAGCCTCCGCACGTGCGCGCTCCTTCAGCTGGTCGCACTCCCTCGTGGTGCTCTCCTTTAACTCCTCGCACTCTGCGGTGGTATTTGCGGAAAGCTCTGCGCAGGCACGCTCCGTTGCATCCTTTAAGGCCTCTGTCTCCTCTTCTGTCTGTCTTCTCAAGTTCTCGCAGTTTGCGTTGGTGGAATCCGTCATGGACTGGCAGGAGTTTCTGGTCTCCGCGTTTAGTCTGTCGCAGGCCTCCTGTGTCTCGTCCGCAAGGCGCTGACACTCCGCATTGGTCTCGTTGGTCAGCTGATCGCATTCTGCCTGCGTACGGTTCTTAAGCTCCTCGCACTTCTGCTCCGTCTCGCGCATCATGGCATCCGCATTCTCGCGCGCCTCGAGCAGGGTTCTCGAAATGGATTCGTAGCGGCTTGCGCTCTCCTCGTCACGGCTGCGGAAGGTAGCCACCTCCTCGCGAAGCTGTGTCACCTCAAGCTGCAGCTCATCATTGAGCTTCTTTAAGTTGTCTATGGTGCTGGAGGATTCGTTCAGGTTGACCTCCCGCATGGTATGCAGGTTCTTCACCGTCTCCGAAAGCTTTAATACATTTGCCTTCAGGTCGGAAACCTCCTTCTGGTGTTCCGCATTTAATGTCTCTATATAGCTCTCAACCGCCGCTTTATCATATCCGCCGAATTTCGCTGTTTTTAACTGTAAATCCATTTTCCAAAACCCCTTTCCCGGCATCCTGCTGCCGATAAAAACATTCCGTGATATTATAGCACACTTCTTTGTTTAATGCACTTCTTTTCTTCTTTTATTCTTCTCCGTCCTCGGTAAGGTCTGCCTTCGTCAAAGTCTTGAGCTGCGCATCGCTCACCTTCTTCATGGTCACGATCCTCGTGGCCTGACGCTGAATGGAGCGCTCAAGGTAGTTTCTCACCTCACGCGCGTTCGCAAAGTTCTCGTCGTGAGAATTCGCGCGCTCGGTCAGGTACTCCCTCACATGCTTCTTGCCGGCATCATTCGGCACGTACTCCTGCTTTTTACACATGCTCATGAAGATGTCGTAGAGCTGATCGCCGGTATAATCCTTAAAGAAGATATATTTGTTAAAGCGGGAGCGAAGTCCCGGGTTGGAATCCACAAAATCCTGCATCAGGTCGGTATAGCCCGCCACGATCACGATCAGATCATCGCGGTTGTCCTCCATCAGCTTTAAGAGAGTGTCAAGCGCTTCCTGGCCGAAGTCCTTGCCGTCCTTGCCCGCCGTTAAGGTGTAGGCCTCATCGATAAAGAGCACACCGCCTAAAGCGCTCTCCACAACCTCCTTGGTCTTGGTCGCGGTCTGGCCGATAAAGCCCTCCACAAGGCCGGAGCGGTCCACCTCCACAAGCTGTCCCTCGCGGCATACGCCGAGGCACTTGTAGATCTTGGCCAGCAATCTTGCAACGGTCGTCTTGCCGGTACCCGGATTTCCGGAAAATACCATGTGCAGCGAGATGGACGGCTGCTTCATGCCGCGCTCCTCGCGAAGCTTCTTCACCTTTAACAGATTGACGAGGGCCTTTAAATCCTTCTTGACCTCCTCGAGTCCGGTCAGGGAGTTTAATTCCTCCATGATCTCGTCTAAGGTGATCTCCTCCTCGGGCACCTCGTTCTTGTTGATCTGGCCCTTCATGGCCTCCATGGCAGCCTTGGCATCCGCCGCGGTCGTGCCGACCACCTTGGAGCCGTTTGCGTTCTTCTTGTCGTCGGCCGGCTTGGCATCGTTCTTTGCTCCTGTCTTCGGGCCTGCGCCGGTCTTTGGTTTATCGTTAATGCTCGTAGGCGCCGGACCCTTGCCGGGCTCAAAGAGCTTATGCTTTCTTAAGTATTCCTCAATCATGCTGGTGTATTCGGTCAGCTTTTTGATCTCGGGTTCCGTGACGTTGTTGTCGCAGGAGATGAACTCCTGACCCATCTCGCAGTAGAGATTGTATAAATAGCGGCTCTTGGAAAAACCCTTTGTGGTAAAGGCCGATTTTCCGGAAAGATCCGCCTTTGCAAAATACGTGAACGATCTGGGCACGGTATTTGAAAAATCGCCGCCCTCGGTGCGGTCGTATTTGAACTTCATGATGCTCGCCTGGGTAAAATACTGGTGCATGTATTCCTGAACGAAACGGATCTCGGGGATCATGGTACCCTCGGTATCCAGAAGATAAACCAGAAACTGTAAAAGATCAAAGCGGATCATCTCGCGCATCGTGATATCGGATGCGGGCGCAAAGCCCTGGGTCGCGATGATCTCTCCGTACATGTAGCAATCGTTTAAATTTCGCTGAAGTGTATAATTCATAAGGAGCATCCTTTCTGAAGTGTTATTGGTGACGCTTCGGTTAAATTCACGCATAGTATTATATCACTTTCCCGCACATAGCGCAAAGTAGAATTGACATATTGCGGAAAAAGATATAGATTAAATCTATCAATGTCAAAGGAAATCACTTATATGAATAAAAAAACCTACAACAAAGAGTTAACCGAATTCATGAAGGCGCACAACCTCGGGCTCGGAAGCATGACCGCGGGTGAGCGGGCGCAGATCTCCGCCACCTATAAGCGAAGGTTCGGAAAGCTTCGAAACACCTGGTTTTGGACCCTCATCTATCCGGTGCGTATGTGCTACCGGGCATGGCTGCGCTTTTTGGCAGGCCTGCGGGAGCGCAAACCGAACGCAAAGTTTTTTGTAAAGCGCCGGGCATATCAGTTTTCCAAAGCATATATCAAGAGCCTGTTCCCGAGCGAGGAGCGGAGGAAGGAGCAGGAAAACACCGTCTTCGAAAAGGACATCACCTTCAGCATCTTAGCCCCGCTCTACAACACGCCGGAGCAATTTCTCAAGGATATGATCGGCTCCGTACAGGCCCAGACCTACGGAAAGTGGGAGCTCTGCCTGGCGGACGGCAGCGACGAGGAACACGACTACGTGGGTAAGCTCTGCGAAAAGTACGCGGCAGACGATCCGCGGATCAAATATAAAAAGCTCGAGAAGAATCTCGGCATCTCGGAGAACACAAACGAGTGCATCCGCATGGCGACCGGCCAATACATTGCGCTCTTTGACCACGATGACGTCCTGATCCCCACGGCGCTCTACCACAATATGCGCGCCATAGAAAAGACCGACGCGGACTTCCTCTATACGGACGAAGCGACCTTTTTGGATGAGGATATCTACAATATCATCACCTATCATTTCAAGCCTAACTACGCCATCGACAACCTGCGGGCCAACAATTATATCTGCCACTTTTCGGTGTTTAAGCGCAGCCTGCTGGACCAAGTGGGATTGTTTGACCACGCCTACGACGGCAGCCAGGATCACGATATGATCCTGCGCCTGACCCATGCGGCAAAGAAGGTGGTGCACATCCCGCGGCTCCTCTACCTCTGGAGAGCCCACAAAAACTCGGTGTCCCAGGACATCAATTCCAAGACCTATGCCATCGATGCCGGAAAGCGTGCGGTCCTTG
Source organism: uncultured Lachnospiraceae bacterium (assembly GCA_902783015.1). Lineage (GTDB taxonomy): Bacteria > Bacillota > Clostridia > Lachnospirales > Lachnospiraceae > Coprococcus_C. Next base: position 4,022 of record CACZPL010000145.1, on the reverse strand, counting down.
CGAGTCTGGAGCGCGACGGCTTATCTGCAACCGTGGAGAGCTCCCCGGCCTTTGCCACGATCTACAAGTTCAATTATAAGATCAAGGGCGAGCCGAAGATCTCCGTCATCATCCCGAACAAGGACTCTCTGCAGCTACTGGCAAACTGCGTGGACTCGGTGCTCACGCTTTCCACCTACAAAAACTACGAGATCCTGATCGTCGAGAACAACTCGACCACGCCGGAGATTGAGGAATACTACAAGCTGATCGAAACCGTGGACAACGTGCGGGTGCTTCGCTATCCTGATGGCTTCAACTATTCGAAGATCAACAACTTTGCGGTAAAGGAGGCAACCGGCGATTATCTGCTCTTCTTAAACAACGATATCGAGATCATCACGGCAAACTGGATGGAGGAGCTCTTAATGTACGCGCAACGCGATGATGTTGCCTGCTGCGGTGCCAAGCTCTACTACGGCAATCGCGCCATCCAGCACTGCGGCGTGATCACCGGCGCGGGTCCGGACCGGATCGCCATCCACAGCTTTGCCGGCGAGAGCCCGGACGAGGTCGGCTACATGGGCAGACTCTACTACGCGCAGAACGTGAGTGCCGTGACCGCGGCCATGATGCTTGTGAAAAAGGAGAAGTTCGAGGAGGTCGGCGGCTTCGATGAACAGCTGGCCGTGGCCTACAACGACGTGGACCTTTGCCTAAAGCTTTTGAAGCAGGGCTACTTAAACGTGGTGAATCCCTTTGCGGAGGCGTACCATTACGAGTCCATCTCGCGCGGATACGAAGAAAAAAGAGGCAACCAGGACCGCTTCCGCGCCGAGGTTGCCTATATGCAGGACAAATGGAAAAAGGTACTCGCAAAGCCGGATCCGTACTACAACCCGAACATGTCACAGGATAAGCCCTGGAAGTTCGGGGTGGATGCGGAATAACTCACGCAAGCGTAAACCTTGCATCATCTCTCGAAAAATTGATATTGTAATAGGGATCGCCGCCGCTGATGATGTTTGCCCAGAGGATCGCAAAGAGATCCTCCTCCCTGCGGCGCTCCTTCATAAGCTCATCGGCGCTCTTTCCTGCATCCGTCAGGGAGGGGCGCTTTTTGTGATAGTACCATCCGCAGTCGCAGGCACAGGCAACGGAATACCCCAGCTCGCGGGCGCGCAGCGAAAAATCCGCATCCGCAAGCTCCGTCCGGAACTTTTCGGAAAATCCGCCGACGGCACGGAAGGTCTTTTTTGCCATGATCACACAGGAGCAGCATACCGCGCTGAAATCCGCGTTCGCCCGATTGCGCATCAGGTAACCGTAGTCGCCCTTTTTGAGTCCCGCGTACAGATGCGCGCAGCTGCCGGATACCCCGACGGCCATACCCTGGGAATAAACGGTATCCTTGTCCGTATAAAGAACGCCGGCCACAAGGCCCGCACCGCCCTCCATGCAAAGTCCCAGCATCTCGCCGATTGCGGTGGCATCTATGATCTCCACATTCGGGTCCAAGAACATGATGTAATCGCCCGAGGCCTTTGCGGCGCCGTAGTTTCTTAAAGCGGACACATTCCGCTCCCCCTTAAAATCCAAAAGGCGCACGTTCTTCCGCCGAAGCTCCAGCTTGCGGAAATACTCCGTGATGTCCTCATGATCACCGGGATCCACCACCAGGACCTCGAAATTACTGTATCTGGCAAGCTCATAGAGCGGCAGGATGCACTTTCTCACCAGCTCCTTTTCCTCCGGACCCGGGATCACAATGGAGATCTTCGGGTTGCCCGGTGTTTCATAGAGCACCTTGTAAAGCCCGGGTACCTCCGTGTGATTCGCAGTGCCCATGATGCCCGCCCGCTGCAGGTGCGAAGCCAGCGCCTTTTTTCCGATCTCCAAAGCATACTCTTTCTTGTGCTCATTCACCACAGAGCTTGCGCCGTTTACACGCCAGTGATAGAGCACCCGCGGTACGTGACAGATATCTTTGGTCTTCTCACAGCAGCGCAGCGTGAAATCGTAGTCCTGCGCGCCGTCGTATTCCGAGTGAAACCCGCCCACGGAAAGTGCCAGACTTTTCTTCACCAAAAGCAGATGATCGATATAGTTGCAGGCGTGCAGCAGCTCCCATGAAAAATCGGGCTTGAAGTCCGGATCCATGTGTCTTCTCCCGTCCTCGGAGAGCTTGTCCGAATCGGAGTACAAAAGATCGTGACGCTCCTCCTGCAGCTGCTCCGCCATGAGGAACAAAGCCTCCGGCGGGATCACATCATCGTGGTCCATGAGCGCGATGTACTCGCCGGTGCTTGCGGACAGCGCGGCATTCAAGTTTGCCGAGATTCCCGGATTCTTGTCCTGCCGCTTGTAGCGGATCCGCGTGTCACGCTCCATGTACTGGCGGATGATACGCTCGGCCTCTCCCACGTAGATGGACTCCTCCGCCACATCATTGGCGTAGCTTCCGTCCACCAGAAGGAGCTCCCAGTTCGCATAGGTCTGTGCCATCACGGACTCGATCATCTCGCGCAGATATTTTTCCGGCGTCATATAAACAGAGACAAGGATGCTCACGGTCGGCGCGTAGGAAAGTATGCTTTCCCGCTGCCTCGCAAGCAGATCCTCGTCTTCCTCATGCTTTAAGCGATACCAGTCGTCGTACTGCCCGCCGATCTCGCTCATCTTGTATCTGACGCGCGACATCACGCCGGGCAGTCCCCGGCTTTTCACAAAATTGATTCCCTTTTTGATATCGTCAAACTTCATCAAACCGCCATTCCTTCAGAGAATGATCCACCTTATTCTTTGTCAGGTTTGCGTTGTAATATGGGTCGCCCTTAGCGACAAAGCCATGCCAGTGCTTTGTGAAATTCTCGATCTCATCGTACACACGGCTCATATCGGCGTGGGACACGTCCTGTCCCCTGGACTTTGATTCAAAATGATAGAGTGTCGCCCGCGGCACATACACGATCTTCTGCATTCTCTTTCCGACGCGCAGACAGAAGTCCACATCGTTGAAATTCACCGCAAAGCTCTCATCCATCCCGCCCATGGCAAGATATGCCGTCCGGCGGATCATGAGGCAGGCTGCCGTCACCGCGGAAACCTCGTGCATCACGGCGGTTTCCTTTAAGCGCTCCGGTGTTTCCGCAAGACCGCGGTAGTTGCCGTCCGCCACTCCGCAATAGCCTACAAAGACTCCGGCGTGTTGAATACTTTCATCTTCGTAGTAGAGACGCGCGCCGACGATCCCGGTCCCGGTCCGCTCGACCACGCGCAGCATCTCGCGCATGAAATCCGGATTGATCACTTCCATGTCGTTGTTTAAGAGCAGCAGGTACTCGCCCTCTGCCTTCTTTGCGCCGTGATTGTTCAGCGCCGAATAGTTAAAGCCCTTACCGCGCCAGGTGGTCACACGTACTTTAACATCCTCGCGCTTTTTAAGCTCCTCGTAGTAATCAAAGGTCTCGGGCTCCTCGCTGTTATTTTCCACAATAATGTATTCGCAGTTTTTGTAGTCGGCCGCAAAGCAGCTCTCCAGCGTGCGCTTTAAATCCTCTCTGTGATCCTTGTTCGGAATGATCACGGAGACAAGGGGCTCGGAGAGCAGCGGGTACTGCACATCCACAAAACCGTTTTCGTCAAGCGCGCAGGTGCCGATCACACCGATCCGGTCAAGATGGGCATCCACCACGTCCGGATCCTGCATCGGGATCTCGTATTCGTTTTCGCGCATACTGTAAAAGGGAAGGGCCAGATGTCCGACGCCTGTCCCGGCAGCGGCCTTCTCGCACACGCGGAAGATAAACTCCGTCGAGATCTCGCTCGGCGGACAGTTCATATCCTCCGCCACGGAGAGATAGATTTCCTTTGTCACCGCCGTCATACGGCGGATATAATTGTAACCGTTCTGGTAGTCCGGACTGTAGTCCGGTTTCATGCAAGGCTCGGAATAGGTGATCATCCCGTTTTCCGACCGCCACACATCCTCATCCGTGTAAACGGCAGCCGGGCGATCCTTTTTCTCCGTGATATACGCGGTG
>CACZPL010000144.1 GCA_902783015.1 uncultured Lachnospiraceae bacterium | reverse complement strand
GCTACGTGCGGTCACCCACCTGGCTTAGGCTAGGAGTCAGAAGGCAGGAAACGGCATTTCGGATATATTTTGTTTATGCGGCGCTTTCGCGCCGCATAAACAAAATATATCCGAAATGAGAAGAGATCAATGAAGAAAGTATTGTCAGCCATAGGCACATTCGGAAGAAAATGCGCGGAGGACAGCCTGCCTGCATATGCGGCGCAGGCGACTTTCTATGTCATTTTGTCCTTCTTTCCCTTCGTGATCCTGCTGATCCTGCTCACCTCGCGTTTTTCCTTCGCAAATACCAACGTGGTGCTGCACATCCTGGATCTGGCACCGCCGCAGCTCTCGGAATACATTCAATACGTGATCGACGATATCACCTACTCCAACACCACCTCCTTTACGGTGGTGACCCTGGTCGTGTCCCTCTGGTCATCGGCCAAGGGCATGCAGACCCTGGCGGTGGCCTTGGACAAGATCTACAAGGTGGAGCGCCGCAAGAACTTCATCCTGCTCCGGGTGCTCTGTTCGCTCTACACCTTTGTCTTTATGCTCCTCTTGATCGTGGTCATGGCGGCACACGTCTTTGCGGGACCCATCGCCCACGAGATCGCAAGCCATTTCCCGGAGTTTATCAACGAGGCGGCCTTTATCATCAGCTTAAAGGGCGCGATCACCTTTTTGATCATATTCATCTTCCTGCTGCTCATCTACTACCAGCTGCCGGGAAGAAAGGGCGAGATGCGCCACGAGTATATCGGTGCCGCCATCGCGGCGTTTCTCTGGATGCTCATGACAAAGATCTTCTCGCTGTACATTGCGAAGGTTGCGGTCAATTCAACCATGTACGGTAGTCTGACATCCATGATCCTTATCATCATCTGGCTCTACCTCGGTATGCAGATCGTGCTGTACGGCGCGGAGATCAACTATTTTACCACGGAGTATATCAACAGGCGCACCCGCAGGAAGAAGGCAAAGCGCCGCATGAAGCGGGACGCAAAGCTTCAGAAACGAAAGAATGCGGGAATCGATGCACAAACGGCCTTAGCCGATGTCCGAACGGATGCGGAAGCCGTTGACATGAAAACGGACTTATGAGATAATGCAATTTGTATGTTTGAATCTTATTTTTAGAAGCATTTATACATAAACGGAGGTTTAAAAAATGTACGACTTTAACGAAATCTTAAGCGTAGACCCGGAGGTTGCGGCAGCCATGACGGACGAGATCAACCGTCAGAATCAAAACTTAGAGCTGATCGCATCGGAGAACATCGTATCCAAAGCGGTGATGGCAGCCATGGGCAGCCCGCTCACCAATAAGTATGCGGAGGGATATCCGGGCAAGCGCTATTACGGCGGTTGCCAGTATGTGGACGTGGTAGAGGATCTTGCCCGCGACCGCGCAAAGGAGCTCTTTGGCTGTGAGTACGTAAACGTACAGCCGCACTCCGGCGCGCAGGCCAACATGGCAGCATTCTTCGCCATCATGGAGCCGGGAGACACCTTCATGGGCATGAACTTAGCTCACGGCGGTCACCTGACCCACGGTTCACCGGTCAACCTGTCCGGTAAATACTTCAACGTGGTTCCCTACGGCGTAAACGACAACGGCTTTATCGACTACGATCAGGTAGAGTCCATTGCCAAGGAGTGCAAGCCGAAGCTCATCGTGGCAGGTGCATCCGCTTACGCGAGAGCCATCGACTTCAAGCGTTTCCGTGAGATCGCCGATTCCGTAGGTGCTGTGCTCATGGTGGATATGGCACATATCGCAGGTCTGGTAGCTGCAGGCTGCCATGAGAGTCCGATCCCGTACGCTCATGTGACCACCACAACCACACACAAGACTCTGCGCGGACCTCGCGGCGGCATGATCATGTCCAGCAACGAGGTCAACGAGAAATACAACTTCAACAAGGCAGTGTTCCCGGGCATCCAGGGCGGCCCGCTGATGCATGTGATCGCAGGCAAGGCTGTATGCTTAAAGGAAGCACTGACACCGGAATACAAGGCATATCAGCAGCAGGTTGTCAAGAATGCGGCAACTCTTGCGCAGGCGCTGATGGACAGAGGCTTCAACATTGTGTCCGGCGGAACGGACAATCACCTGATGCTGGTAGACCTGCAGAACTTAGAGCTCACCGGCAAAGAGGTGGAGAAGGCGCTCGACGAGGTACATATCACAGCCAACAAGAACACCGTGCCGAACGATCCGAAGTCCCCGTTCGTGACCAGCGGTATCCGTCTCGGAACACCGGCAGTCACCACGAGAGGCGCAAACGAAGACGATATGATCACCATTGCGGATGCCATCAAGGCAGCAGTCATCGACAAGGACGACGCCAAGGCCATGGATCTGGTAAAGAGCATCACGGAGAAGTATCCGCTCTACAAATAATGAGTCATTAACATGGACAACAATCAGAACAACGAAAATCAAAATAACGACCAGAATAACAAGAACAGCGACGGGAACGGCGGAAAGAAAAAGAATCCCACAATTGTGATCCTCATTCTTTCCGTACTCCTCACGCTGGTCTTTTGGAAGGGTTACAGCACCTTTAAAAACTCCGGACAGGAAAAGCTGACGTACTCCGAATTCCTCGATATGCTCGAGAAGGAAAATGTGCAAAATGTAAAGCTTTACCGTTCGGAGCTTACTTTTGAACCGAAACAGACAAAGGGCAGTACCGTAAACGAGATCTCCTACTATGTCGTGAGAACCGATGACTACGACATCGTAGAAAGGTTGCACAAGGCCGGCGTGCGCTTCGAGGAGGTCGATGAGGGCAGCAGTGCCGTGATCTCCACCGTCCTTTCCTACGCCGTGATGATCGGCGCGTTCTACGTGCTGATGATGCTCATCATGCGCAACGCCACGAAGAGCGGCGGCATCATGGGCGTCGGCAAATCCAACGCCAAGATGTACGTGGAAAAGGAAACCGGCGTGACCTTTGCGGATGTGGCCGGGCAGGCCGAGGCAAAGGAGTCCCTCACCGAGATGGTGGACTTTCTGGAGCGGCCGGAGAAATACACCGAGATCGGAGCCAAGCTTCCGCGCGGCGCCCTTCTTGTAGGACCTCCGGGTACCGGAAAAACCCTGCTTGCAAAGGCAGTGGCGGGAGAGGCCAAGGTGCCGTTCTTCTCGCTTTCCGGCTCCGAGTTTGTGGAAATGTATGTGGGCGTGGGTGCATCCCGCGTGCGAGATCTGTTCAAGCGCGCAACCACCATGGCCCCCTGTATTATATTTATCGATGAGATCGATGCCATCGGCAGAAGCCGTGACACGCGGCACACCGGCGGCGACAGCGAGAGGGAGCAGACCTTAAACCAGCTCCTATCCGAGATGGACGGCTTCGATACCTCCAAGGGAATCGTGGTGCTCGCGGCAACCAACCGCCCGGAGGTATTAGACAAGGCACTGCTTCGCCCGGGGCGTTTTGACCGGCGGATCATTGTGTCAAAGCCGGACCTGCAGGGCAGGATCGACACCCTCATGGTGCACTCGAAGAACGTGAAGATGGACGAGACCGTGGATTTCAAGGAGCTTGCGCTTGCGACCAGCGGCGCGGTGGGCGCGGATCTTGCAAACATCATCAACGAGGGTGCCCTGGCGGCTGTCAGAAACCACAGAGTTTACGTGAGTCAGAAGGACCTGCTCGATTCCGTGGAGGTGGTATTTGCCGGCAAGGAGAAGAAGGCAAAGCTTCTCTCCCCGAAGGAAAAACGGATCGTGGCCTTCCACGAGGTGGGACACGCCCTTGTGTCCGCACTGCAGAAGAACACGGTGCCCATTCAGAAGATCACCATCATCCCGCGCACCGACGGCGCACTCGGCTATGTGTGGAATGTGCCCGAGGAGGAAAAGCAGCTTGAGACCAAGCAGGAGATGGAGGAGGAGATCACAACGCTCCTCGCCGGACGCGCTGCGGAGGCCTTGAAGTTTGACTCCGTGACCAACGGAGCCTCCAACGATATCGAAAAGGCGACCAACATCGCACGTACCATGGTGACCATGTACGGCATGAGCGAGAAGTTCGGCAGGGTACAGCTTGAGGGCATCACGGGTGAATACTTAGATAGAAGACGCGTGCTCAACTGCTCGTCCGAGACCGAGACCAAGGTGGATTCCGAGGTCAAGAACATGATCAAGGGCTTCTACGAAAAGGCATACAAGATGCTGAAGAAAAACGTGGAGACCTTAGACGCCATCGCCGAGGTACTGATCGAGAAGGAAAACCTGACTGGAAAAGAGTTTATGGAGCTCTTTGAGAAGCATCAGAAGGTAAAGCTTAAGGAAGCGGGAGAGACCACGGCTTAATAAATCTGAGTAATCCTATCATGAAACAGATATAAAATGGGGATTGTAATATCAAATTTAATATGATACAATCGCTTTTATGGGGGGAGAACCTGCTTTTTTATTGTGTATGAACAGGAAAGGCGAAGACGCACGTTGAAGGTAATCGACTTTCATTCGCATATTTTGCCGGGGATCGACGATGGCAGCAGGGACGTGGGGACGTCGCTTGCCATGCTGTCGGAAGCAAAAAAGCAGGGGGTTGATGTGATGATCGCGACCCCCCATTTCTATGCATGG
>CACZPL010000143.1 GCA_902783015.1 uncultured Lachnospiraceae bacterium | reverse complement strand
CCTGCTCGTACACGATCTCGGTTGCATTGCGGTTTACCTGTACATCATCGATCACCTCTGTGCCCGCATCCGCAAAGTGAACTACGGAAAGATCGTCCTCTGCCGCAAGCTCCGGTGCCCGGTCGTAGGCGATCTTTACCTCTACGGGAGAAAGGGGCTCCACCTTTTCTCCGTTGTGAAGGATCTCAATATCAAAAAACCTGGCAAAGGAAATAGTGTCCGTATCTTCCCGGTCCAACGCATCGGCAGTCTTGCCGAGATAATACAGATACTCCGTACTGTTTTTTGCGATCTCTCTCACCGAGACGGATAATTCCGCCCGCGGATAGGGAAGACTTCCCTCGGGTGCATGGATGGTGATGCTGTAGTCCGTCCCGGGTTCGTCTACCACAAAGGTTTTCGCACTGTCATCCGTGGGGGTCTGCTCCTCCTCGACTCCGTCGGCTTCGGCTTTCTCGGATTCCTCCGGTTGAAGGTCCGCATCATCCGCCTCGGTCGTATCGGCCTCATCAGCGTCCCCGCTCTCCGCAGTCACCTCGGATGCCGCATTTTCCTCTGTCAAAGCATCCTCGTTTTCCGCTTTCTCTGCGGAATCCTCTTCGATTTCCGAGGAATCTTCAAGCTGTGCAGCCTCGTCTTCCCCGTACTCCGTATCCTCCGGAGCGATCATGGAAGCATCCGTTGCCGTTGCAGCCTGTTCCCCTGCAGGACCTTCCGCCCTTACCGATCCGGAATTGTTAAATCCGAAGCTGGTCAGTGCGAAAGCAAATGCAAGAATGAACGCAATGATCCGTTTTCTCTCTCTCTGGTGTCTTGTCATGTCTGATCTCCTCCCTTATGTTTTTCACCGGTTTGATTAAAAACAAAATGTAAACAAAATATGAACTATATGTAAACTATACAAAAAAATACAAAAAAGTCAAGCGTTTTAGCCATATTTCGCAAAACACTTGACTTTATTGTTTTTTTCTATTATTTCCTTGTGATTTTTACTGTCGGTTTTGTGTTTTTTTACTGTCTCTTGTTCATGCCCTAATTGGCCACCTTAAAGTTGTTAAACCGCTTGATCGCATCCTTGAATGCGGACTTCGCGTACCAGAATCCGTTTTCCTGCAACACCTTTGTCTTTACGAAGAAGAAGTTTAACGGTGTTGTACCCGTTCCGCTCCACATACTGTCCTCAATCTGCGGATCCACAAAGAAGCGCTCGCTTCCGATCACAACCATTGCCCAGTAGTGATCGCCGCCGCCCTGTCCGCCTTCCACGCGGTAGCTTTCCAAACCGATGGCACGTGACAGCACCACAAAGGCCGACGCGTAATTGATACAGGTTCCGTAGCCCTCAAAGAGGATCGGGTAAGCCTGGCTCACAAGCTTCTTATCTTCAATGGATGCATAATTGACACTCGTATTGTTCCAGGAGGCCGTCACATCGTCGTAAGCGTACACGGAATGCTTCATGATCCACTTATAGAGCGCCTTCACCTTCTGGTAGGTTGTCATCTTTTCGGTAGTCGCCTCAGCGATGATCTGCTGTACGCGCGCGTCAAGAACAGGATCGTTTGTGAGCATGGGATGAAGCTGCACTGCATTGATCTTCTTCATGAGAGGCAGCTTCTTTAAGTTTGCCTCTTCCTCTTCCTGCTTCTTTCTCTCTTCTTCCTGTCTTGCCTTTTCTTCGGCGTCAAGCACGCTCTGGTCTACAAAGGGACGCTTCGTGGCACCGGGTGCCTCTCCTCCCTTCTTGACAAGCTTGATCTCGATACCCTCCAAACGCTTTGAAAAGCCTGCTGTTCCGGAAAGGCCGCCGTTCTTCGCCCAGTCAAGCCAGCCGAAGCTCTGCGCATGCACGCGATAATATACATCATAATGCTTCGCAACCTCACCGAAGAGCTGAATGCTGATGGCCTCCAGTCTCTTGGACTGTCCGGAGGTTCCGGAGAAATTGTTACTCGTCACATAATCCTGCCAGCCGTAGGACTGCACATGCGTCTTGTACATGATGCCGCCGAGGTAGTCGGTATCAAGGTCGATGTAAATACCCTCCAGACGAAGGGATCTGCCTTCCGTACCGGACATAGCGCCGTCATACACATAATCCTGCCAGCCGTCCGACTGCACGTGGGTTCTGTATTTTACGGAAGCCTTCTTTGCTCCCGTCTTCTTTACCAGCTTGATCTGGATGCTCTCCAGGCGTTTTCCTTCCCCTTCGGTTCCGGACAGCGCGCCGTTTTTCACCCAGTTTAACCATCCGTAGGACTGGCAGTGCACTCGGTAGAACACATCGTACTGCTCTGCGATCTTGCCCGTCAGCTTGATCTCGATCGCTTCCAATCGAAGACCCATACCCACGGTACCCGAAACCGCATCATTCTTGACATAGTTCTGCCAGCCGATGCTCTGCACGTGAACACGATATTTGATACTTCCCGGAATGGTTGAATTCAGCTTGATCTTAATGCTCTCCAGGCGAAGGCCGCGACCTTCGGTACCCGATAAAGCTCCGTCCTTTACATAATCCTGCCAGCCAACGTTTTGCACCTGGGTACAATAAAGCACCGAGGGTGCAGCCTCCGCTTTCTTCGTTGCCGCCTCGGCCACAACCGGCTTGGAACAGGCGATGGATACAATACTCACGATCAATGCAAAAACCAGCGAAAGCGCCGTGATTTTCTTTCTATTTTTCATACCGGGAACAATCTCCTTTACAGATTCTATAGCGTCATAATTTCTTAACATTGTAACATTTTTGTAACATTATTACACAGTTTACATAAAAAATCAAGAAAAAGTTGAAAAACTTTTTCTTGATCGTTTTATCCGTATATTTTTTTCAGATTATCAACGCGGGCTGTTGCTCCGCACATCATCAGATCCAGGATCGTGACCGCGCACATGGATTCAACCACAACCACCGCTCTGGGCCCGATGATCGGATCGTGACGACCCTTGATCTCAAGCATCGTATTCTCATGGGACTTTGTGACCGTCTGCTGCTCGCGGTAGATGGACGGTGTCGGCTTAAAGGATGCCCGGATCAAAAGATCCGCACCGTCGGAGATGCCGCCTAAGATCCCGCCCGCATGGTTGGAAAGCTTTGTGACCGTATCACCGTTTGCGGTAAAGGGATCATTGTTCTCGGAACCCTTCTTCTTTACCACATCGATCCCGTCTCCGATCTCTACGGCTTTCACCGCCCCGATGGACATGATAGCCTGTGCAAGCTTTGCGTCAAGCTTGTCAAACACCGGCTCTCCGATCCCGGCCGGGAGACCTCTCACGATGCATTCCACACTAGAGCCTACGGAATCTCTCTCCGACATGATAAGCTCCAGATACTTTTCCGCCTTCGCCGCGCAATCAGCATCCGGCATGTAAAACGCATTCTTCATGATCTCGGACGCGTCAAAGTTCTTATAATCGACGGAAAGCTCTCCGATGCTCTTCGTATATGCCGTGAAGCTGATCCCGAGCATCTTCAGTACCTTGGAAGCAATAGCTCCCGCAGCCACACGTCCGATGGTCTCTCTTCCCGAGGAACGCCCGCCGCCGCGATAATCGCGCGTGCCGTATTTTTCGTCATAGCAAAAATCCGCATGTCCGGGCCGATAGGTCTCCGCCAGGTTTCCGTAATCCTTGGAATGCTGATCCTCGTTCTTTACCAGCATGGAGATCGGTGTTCCCGTCGTGATCCCGTCAAAGACGCCCGATAGGATCTCCACCGTATCGCTCTCGTTTCTCTTTGTCGTAAATGCATTTTGACCGGGTTTTCTCCGATCAAGAAATGTCTGTATATCCTCCGCGCTGAGCGGAACGCCTGCGGGACATCCGTCCACTGTCACACCGAGTGCGGCGCCATGGGACTCTCCCCAGGTTGTGATCTTAAATAATGTACCGAATGATGAACCTGCCATGTTAATCCTCTATCCTTGCTCTCGGATGTGCCTTTTCGTATTCTTCCTTGATCCTCCGAGCCTTTCCCTTCAGGTAGATCTGTGTGGTGGAGATATCGGAATGTCCGAGCATCTCCTGCACGGCCTTTAAGTCCGCACCGCCGGACACAAGATGGGAAGCAAAGGAATGCCGGATCATGTGCGGCGTGATATCCTTATGGATACCCGCGCGTTTTGCATAGGCCTTTAACAGCTTCCAGAATCCCTGCCTGGACATGGGATCTCCCTTCATATTAACAAAGAGATACTCCGAGTCGGCCGAGAGATTGGAACGTGCATTTTCGATATAATTTACAAGTGCAACACTCGCCGCGTGCTCGATGGGGATCACGCGCTCCTTGTTCGCATCCCTGCACACGATGTAGCCGAGAGGAATGTTCAGATCCGTAAGCTTCAGGTTGATCAGTTCCGACACGCGCATGCCCGTGGCATACAAAAGCTCGAGCATTGCCTTATCCCGAAGCTCCTTCGGTGTCTGCCTGGACGGCTGTTCAAGCAAAAGATTGATCTCTTCAACCGAAAGGGTATCCGGCATCTTCTTCTCAATCTTCGGCGGCTTTAACTGCTCCGTGTAGTCCTCCTTGACCACACCCTGCTTAAACAAAAACATATAAAAAGATTTAATACTGGAAATACTTCTGGAAATGGTCGCCTGAGAAAGTCCCTCTCCCTCCATGGTAAGCACATAAGAGGTCAGATCAACTGCGGCGATCCGATTGACTGTCTTCCCCTGGGAAAGCAAATAAGAATCCAATTTATTGAGATCGCGAATATAGGATGAAACCGTATTCGCACTGGAACGTTTCACATTATTCAGGTATGAAACATATTGCTCGATATATGTGTTCATTTGTAAATCCACTACCCCTGAAACCAAAATTCTGTTAACATTATAGCGGTAGATTTACATAAAATCAAATGGTTTTTTAACACATTTTTCACAAAATTGTAACCTTTCCGTAAAAACTACAAAATAAAGGATTCACAATTTCATACGAACTATATCTTGTAAAAGGATTGAAAAAAAATTTTATATTTCCCCAACCGCACGCATATATCGATACGCATAAAGTGCCAAAATCGTCTTGCTGTCAACGATGGTTCCGTCCTTCACCTTTTCAAAGGCTTCATCGATCGTAAGCTTCACCACATCGATGAACTCGGCAGGGTCAAGCTTTCTGACACCCTCTTTCAATCCTGTCCCGATAAAGACATCCGTCATCTCATCATAGGTGCCGATTGAAGAAACCATATTGGAAATATGGTAAAGCTTCGTGGGGATCAGTCCGGTCTCCTCCTCCGCCTCACGTACCGCGCATACCTCTCCGGACTCACCCGATTTGCTGTAGGCACCGGCAGGAATCTCAAGGCTGGCTCTGTTGATAGAATTCCTGTAGAGCCTAACAAGGTAGGTATTCTCCTCATCATCAACAAGAAGAGCTCCCGCACCGCCGCCTGTCTTATGGTGCAGATAATCATACACCACGGTGTTACCGTCCGGCATTTTCAGATAATCCTTATATGCCTCAACGAGCACGGACTCGTAGGCCTTTTCAAGTTTGATCCTCTCGAATTCTACCATAAGCTGCCTCCTTAAACTGAAAAAAAAGGGTGTGGGAAAACCCACACCCTAGTCTTATTTTGCGTAATCAGTAACACGTGATTCGCGAATAACATTGACCTTGATCTGCCCGGGATATTCAAGCTCATTTTCAATCTGCTT
>CACZPL010000142.1 GCA_902783015.1 uncultured Lachnospiraceae bacterium | reverse complement strand
TTATGTATCCGGAATCGAAGGGCCGGAAAAGGCGGAGTGCGGAATTGGAAGAGGAATATGGTAACCGAAAACGGAACGTGGATCTTGGAATTTTGATAAACAGTCTGTTGGCTGTTAATGAGGGAGTATGATGGATTCAAGGAATCAGGAACATCGAATTGCAGTAATATCCGATACGCATAACCTGTTGCGACCGGAAGTGATAGAACAACTGAAAACTTGCGAAGTAATCTTGCACGGGGGCGACATCAGCAATCAGAAGATATTGGATACATTGATGGAATTGGCTCCCGTACATGTGGTTCGCGGAAATAATGACAAGGATTGGGCTGAACATCTTCCGGTAACCTTGGAGTTTGAATTGTTCGGCAGAAGATTCTTTATGGTTCATAAGAAGAAAGAGATTCCGGCAGATCTTTCGGCAGATGTTGTAGTTTATGGTCATAGCCATAAATATGATTTTCGCGAGCAAAATGGAGTGCTTTATCTGAATCCCGGGAGCTGCGGCCCTCGGAGGCTTAATCAGCCGATTACCATGGCTATCTTTACGATTTCGGATGAAGGAATACAGGTAGAGAAAATTGAAATTCCGCATCCTGACACAGCAACGAAGGGGCTTGCGAAGATCACGGTTGATGTTGTCGGAGAAGTCGGTGTAATGGTAGAGAAAGGTAAAAGCACGGATGCCATTTCAAAGAAATTGGGATTGGAATCTGAATTGGCAGAACAGATTGTGCGAATGTATGTTACGCATCCGGGTGTTACCGCAGAACAGGTAATGACAAAACTGGGGTTATAGAGTTTATTAGCAATTATCATACGGAATCATGATATTATGAGTGGGAGCATAAGATAGAATGAAGAGAATAGGCGATTTTGTTGGAAAGTTCATGGCGTGGATAGTTCTGGGCATTGCTGCATTGGCGTTATTTCTGCCTAGGACATGTCTGTGGATACAGACAGGGTGGATAAATTATCTTTTGATGATTGTAATGTTCGGAATGGGACTGACAATGAAGATTTCCGATTTTGCTGTTGTTTTTTCAAAGCCGCGGGATGTGACAGTCGGATGTCTTGCACAGTTTATCATTATGCCGTTTCTTGCATTTGCGCTTGGAAAAATCTTTGGACTGAATGATGAACTTCTGGTTGGAGTTGTTTTGGTGGGGACATGTCCGGGAGGAACATCCAGTAACGTTATTACATACCTTTCAAAAGGTGATACGGCTCTTTCTGTCGGAATGACAAGTATTAATACTTTGCTGGCACCTCTGTTAACACCCGCTCTGACATATCTGTACCTGAGAACGTCTGTAAGTGTGGATGTTAAATCAATGTTTATATCTATAATACAGGTGGTGATAGTACCGATCGGACTGGGGTTGCTGATAAATAAGCTTTTTGAAAAATACACTCAGAAAATCATTTTAGTCCTGCCTGTTATATCGGTGGCAGCTATATGTCTTATAGTTGCTGCGGTCGTATCACACAATAGCGAAAAGATAATGTCTGTAGGACTGATAATCTTGATAATCGTGATTCTGCATAATCTGTTGGGATATATATGCGGATATCTGATCGGAATAATTTTTAAGATGAGCATACCGAGAAAAAAAGCTGTCTCCATCGAGATAGGGATGCAGAATTCAGGACTCGCCACTTCATTGGCATCAAGTGCTTTTCCAGATATGTCCATGGCAACGGTTCCGGGGGCTGTGTTTTCTGTATGGCACAACATTTCCGGGGCTATACTTGCCGGAATATATAGGAAAATGGCTTGTCAGGATAAATAATAGAATGAAAGAAGGAGAATTGAAGAACATGGAATTTACAACAGACATTTTTGAACAATTTGATAAGAAGTGGGCGCTGCTCACTGCGGGGACGAAGGACAGCTTTAATACTATGACCATCAGCTGGGGCGGACTCGGAACCTTGTGGAACAAACCTGTAGTCACTGCGTATGTTCGTACATCAAGGTATACGCATGATTTTATGGATGATAACGAGTATTTTACTGTGAGCTTTTATCCGGAAGATTATAAAAAGGTACTTGGTGTGCTCGGATCAAAATCGGGCAGGGATATGGACAAGATGCATGAGTCCGGTTTGACACCGAAGACAGTCGGAGATTCCATGACATTTGCGGAGGCGGAGCTGACGCTTGTGTGCAGAAAACTGTTCAAACAACAGTTGGAAGTATCAAATATCCCGGAGGATATTGCCGCAGCATATTATACCGGGGATGCACCGCATGATATGTACATCGGAGAGGTAGTAGAGATTCTATGATCGATCGAAATGACATGCTTGAATTGACGCGGCGGATGAATCCGGCCAGGAACTGCTTTTCAAGGATTGCTGGAGCATACATGGACGAAGAGGGGTTCGATAACGGGACCTTTAATATTCATTTCGGAAAGCTTTCGCAGGCTGAGACGAAGCGGAACCTGGAAATGGCGAAGACGGTTATCTTCGCTGATACAAACGAAAAGTTGAAGGAGTACAGATTCGGCAAGAATCAGAAGAACAGCCTGTGGCCGTTGCTTATGACTTTGAAAGACAACGGCCTGAAGGATGATGCCATGCTGGCAACGCTGTACGAGGTTATAGGCGAAAGCTATCAGGCGTCCGGTGAGTATTGCATTTTCATGTTTTATGGTTCCTATGATATTCCGGTGAAGGCAAAGGATAAGGCCTGGCTGGAGGGATCGGAGGAAATCTATAACTTTATCATCTGCGCGGTTGCCCCACTGGTTGGTGAGTATGAGCCCGGGAAGCCGGAGTTTGGATTTTTGTTTCCCGCCTTCTCGGAACGGAGCAGTTGTATAGATTTGATTGATGTGTTCCGGGCGGATCTGACTACTCGGCAAGATGATTTGATGAAGAGGCTGCTTGGTGAGTAGGAAATTGAAATTAATAGATTACCGAAAAACAGAGTTTGGAGTGTTCGGTCTGTTAATGGAGGTTTGAGTGGTATATTATTCGTGATACATTTATAAATATCAGTAGGATAACTTGAAACGACAAAATCGCCATTTGTGGAGGAAGGTATGAGAGAATGGTTAAAGATATCGTAAAGGATGTTATGTTTCTCGGATTGAAATCCGAGCCGACTACAAAAGCAGATATACAGATTGAACAGGATTTAAGGGATACGCTTGCGGCGCACAGAAGCGGATGCGTTGGAATGGCGGCGAATATGATCGGCTACCGTAAGCGGACGATCATTGTGTCGGTTGGCTTGGGTGATCTGGTCATGCATAATCCGGTAATCGTTAGCAAGTCGGGTGAGTATGAGACCGAAGAGGGCTGTCTCTCTCTTACTGGCAGGAGAAAGACGAAACGATACAAGGAGATTGAGGTCACTTATCAGGATACGGATTTTCAAGAGAGAAAGCAGATATTCAATGGGTATGTTGCGCAGATTGTGCAGCATGAAATGGATCATCTCGAGGGGATTATCATATGAGTCAGGAAACGACGAATGTGTTGTATGACAAAGATATCCGTGAGCCTTTGTTTGATTTCCTGGAGGATACTTACGGTAAGGTGAGGATCCTGGAGGAAAAACGTACCGGGGCGGCGCGTGCGGATGTAGTGATGATCACACCGGAGATCCTGTATGGAATAGAGATCAAAAGTGACGCGGATACCTATACGCGCTTGGCAAAACAGGTCAAGTATTACAATTGGTATTATGATCGGAATATCATCGTGGTCGGTACATCGCATGCGATGCATGTGAAGGAACATGTCCCGGAATGGTGGGGCATTATCACGGTGGAGTTGGATGAAAATGGTGAGGTTGATTTCTATGTGCTGCGTGAAGCGGGCGTGAATCCCCGCGTGAAGGATAAGCGGAAGATCACCATTCTCTGGCGGACGGAATTGAATCACCTGTTGGAGTTGAACAAGCTTCCGAAGTATAAAGCAAAGAGTAAACTTTTTGTTCAGGAGAAGCTGCTTGAGAAAGTAGCAACGGAGGTTCTGTGGCCGCAGGCGTATGAAGAATTGTTCGAACGCGATTATAATATAATCGGACAGGAGATCGAGGAATACAGAG
>CACZPL010000141.1 GCA_902783015.1 uncultured Lachnospiraceae bacterium | reverse complement strand
TGGAAATCGAACCGCCCCAAAGCTTTAAGCTCTCAAACTGACCACCGTCGATCATCCAGGGAACAATGTCGGGATTGATCACCTTGCCGAGCTTTCCGGCAGCCGCCGAAACTGCCTTCGTCCCGTAGCCCCCGTACTTGACCACATCGGGAACCTCATCGTACTCCAGATTGACCACATTCTGTTCCGCTTTCAGAGAATCCGTGAGCAGGTTTTCCTTCTCACAGTATTCTTTTACGTCACGATCCGCCGCGATGAGCCCTTTCAGGTTTAACTCACAAACCGCGGCAAGACGTTTTGCCTCCTCTACCAGGGGGCCGTCTTTCTCCTGCCCCGCGTCCTTGCAGGCCTTCAGCGCATTCCGGTAATCCGTCAGGTTCCTGCAAAATACGGCGAGCATTTCCTCCCGCACCTTTACAGGTGCCGGGATATCCTTTTCTTCCTCCGGCTTTTTCTCGGTTTGTGCCTGCAGCTTTGCGGTATTTATGATCACATCGTGATACCGGTCCGAGATGTTCATGGCCTCCGTCAGCTTGTGCATATACACATAGCTTCCGGTCATATGCTTGATAAAGCTCACCCTTGTTGCGAGCATTTGACTCTTAAAGCGATCCAGATTCGGAACATATACCGACTGCGACTCGCCGACCTGCAGGATGTTGGCATTCTTTCTGGCTCTTGTCTCGATCAGATAATAGATGTGCAGGCGCTCGCGCTTCGACCGTTTAAACAGCTCGTTTAAGATGTCGGAGCATCCGATCCGCAGGCAGGAGAGCCCCTTTCCCGCCAGTCCGCCGTTGTTCCAGTTCCGGAGAAACCATCGGTCGATGCTGTCAATCCCACGAAGCTGCTCCGCCGTGAGTTGCCTGTCGTACTCCCGGTCGGCCTCGTGATCCGTCCTTCGCTCCTTCTTCTCGGCCCTGTAATGTGCTTCGGCGCGGATCACACCGTTTACTTTATCCGTGTGGAAGTCCGATTTTACGTTCTCTCTGGTCCATTTGATGAGCTGATACTGTTTAACTAATCTGTCATACTCATCAAACATCGTCTTCATCTCAGGATCCATATCGTCCTTGTGCATTTTACGATACACGCGGATATCATCCTTATAGATCCCGAAGATCTGCAGTCTTCTGTAGATCTTGTTCTCGGTGGAATCAAGGTAGTTACCGCCTACCGCACTTGCGATACTGTCATAGTTTGCCCGCAATTCCGCGATCCGCCCGGGCACATGTTTTTTCATGTCCTCCGTGATCTCGCCCGGCCATAAGCGCTCGTCCTCCGAAACATCCGTGACCGGAGCGCAGATTTGATCCATGATCGCGCCGGCAACCTCCTCGTGAATATGCTTCACCGCCTGCTTCTTTGCGCTTCCGCCGATGGTCTTTCTTCTGCCCTTATGGGTCTCCAGGTATCCGCGGGAAGCCTCCGACAAGCGCAGCGCAGCCTCCATCGCTGCCGAAAAGGAATCCTCATCCCCCGCCCGGTATTTTCCGAGCTTCTCCGAAAAGTCGGACAGTGCGGTCTTTACCTCCATATAGCTGTCGGAGCCCCCCTTGTCAAGCTCCTCAAGCTTTTTCGCAAGCTGATCAAGTTCCTTCCTGCGGCTTGCAAATTCGTCAAATTTTAAGCCGATGCTCTGCTCTGCCTTTCTTACCTGCTCCTTTAAGACATCCCCCGCCTGCCCGGACGCAAGACTTTGCCGAAGCTGCAGGGACGGTCCGGATACCGCATGACTCGCGTTCATCCCGCTTATCGTTTTGTTTGGCATAAACAGTGTCGGCTTTTTTTCCTCGCCGAGCGAAAGCTCTTCCTCTTCGGTCATATCGATGTTGGCTTCTAAGTTGATCGTACTCGGAATCCCGCTCTTTTTTTCAGAAACGATCGGACCCTTCGTGACCTGTTTTACAGGCTGCTCGGTCTTGCTCACTTCCGTTTGCTTTTCTGCCTGTTTCAGGCTGAGCAATTGTTCATCCATGTGTCATACCTCCCTGACCCATTCCGTTGCATAGGCGGAACCGTCCGGCTCACCCGCGAGAGAAGAAACTGTTTTTTTCTCGGTTTCCTCATCATACATGATATAGAGTTTCCTGCACTTTGATCGGATTGCTCCGTCGATCGCATAGAGAACGAGCAGCGAGCGGATCAGTGTCTTGTTCACCTCTGTATGATTCTCATCGATACAGATTCCGGTGACCACAGCCTGAAAGGTTCTCTCTCGTTTTACAAAAATCGCGGCCTTGATCTCCTCATCCTCTATATAAAACCGGGAAAGCTTCAGATCCGCTCCCAAAGCGGAAATCGAAGGCATCCTGCCGTTGTTCTTTTTATCCCATTTTACAAGGAGCGGATCCTTCTCATCCTGAAACCGGACAAATTTCAAATTCTCGTACAGGGATATCTTTCGGTCTATCATGTCCTGATCAAAGGAATTAAGGTCGAAGCAATCAATATCCGCATTTGCCACAACCATGGAAAAACCGTTTCTTTCGCAAAAGAAAGCATTTTCCCACATCGCGCCTTCCGTCTCCGTGATCTCTTTATAGTATATACGGTTTGCGCCGGCCTGATGCACGGTACGAACAGCGTATTCCAGAAGCTCGCTTCCGATGCCTTCTTCCCTTCTCTCCGGTTTTACGTAAAGCTCGTGCAGCTGTATCATTCCCTGCACCCCCTCCGCCACGGAAAGGAGAAGATGCCCGCACCAGCTGTGATCCTCCGTATCGATCGCGGCAAAGATCCAGTACTTTTGGCCGAATACCCTTGCCCTGTACTCCTCCGGGATGATCACCGCACCTTCTTTTGAGATTCTTTTATACTCTATAGACATAGATTTCCTCATTTATTCCCAAGACGACACTGGGACGGCTTCCGGCTCCTCTATAGGCGCCGAAAGGCCGTCCCTGTGTCCCCCGATCTTCGGGTATTATTCTTCGAGAATTACGTAATTGTCGAGTCCCATATAATCATCCAGGGATGCGATATCCGCTCCGGCAACCTGTGCATTCATATCAAGGTATACACGGTTGTCAAGAATACCGGAATCCTCAAAGCTCTCAAGCTTCAGGCGGCATCTGACCGGCATAAACTGCTCTAAAAGATAGGTAAGCTGGAATCGCTCATTCTCCGTGAGCTGCTTTTTCACGAGCACGGTCACGTCAAACACGCCCTCCTCAAGCTCTCTCGTATCCGCATATTCCTTCATTTGATTGGCCTCGAGAATGAGGGACTGCTCCTCCACCGCGATCTCTAAGATCCGTTTCAGACACGCCTTCGTGCCCTTCATACGGTTTAGGGTATAGGCCTCCTTCACCAGGGTGCGCAGTGCCTCGGGCTTTAAGAAGTCGCCCTGTACATCGATCCCCAGCCAGCCGGCATAGACCGGCAGCAGCTCATCGGGACAGGAGTCGAGATCCAGCAGCTTCGGCAGCAGGTCGATCCTGTCGTCAAAGTCATTGTAGATGCTGTTGAAGACGCTCATATAGCGGCGGAAGAAATCTCCCGACGCCCGGTAGATCTCCGGAAAGACGGATACAAACTCATCCGAGCCGCGCTCCACACGCATATTGGAGAGATATCCCTCGCCTTCTCCGATGACCTCGATGGCAAGATACAGATACCGGCCCTTCAGCCCGTAGAGGAGCACATCGTGTTTTCCCACAAAGCGCAGAGCGCCTCTTTGCTGCATCAGGATCTTCTTGGAGCTGTCCGGGATATTGCCGGAGGTGAGGAAGCGGTTGATGTCCACGTATTCCTCCCCGATCCGGATCTCGGTATCGTTGGTCGCATAGGCGTAAATATAGATCACCTGCTCCTCGTGGAGCCGCATGTTAAATGCGAGTCTGCCCCATTCGGCATCATCCTCGGCCGCATCCACACTCTTTAAGTACAGACGATGGATGGGTTCGTTTTCATCGAAGTAGATGTTGGCACTTCTGTCCATCGCGATGCCCTCGCCGTAGGATTGCTTCAAGCGATTCATTTTGATACTGTACACGGTTCTATCCATAAATATTTTGCCTCCCTATCGGTCATAGGTCACAATTTCTATTTTGATCTCCCCCGGGTAAAGCAGACAGTTGTCATCCGGCAGGATGTCTGCCTCGGAGATCTTTGCATGAGCAAGCGAGTGCGGAAGTACGGACAAGTCGTACACATTCTTCACGCAGTCGAGCATCTCTATGGCATGGAAGCAATCGTCAAAGGATAAGCGCTCCCCGAAATTTCTGTCGGTGTTGATGTAGTCGATCTTCTCGCGGATACATTCCTCGATCTGCTCTAAACTGTTGTCGTAATTGAGCTTCACGTACACGGTACCGGTCACGTTGACTCTGGTATATACCGGAGATGCAAGCTCGATCCTTGTGGAGAGCAGTCTTCTCGCATCCAGATGCTCCATGATGATCTTTTTATAATAATCCGAAAGCTTCGGATAATCCTCGTCGTTGCCGGGCTTTACAGCGATCCGGACCATATTGTTTTCCTCATCCATATAGGCACGTGCCTTGTGAATGATCAGTCCGGGCGTCTTTTTCACCAGCTGCTCGTAGTCCGCCTCGGTCACGGCCGTGTAGGACTTCTCCATATCCGCCAGGAAGCGCTTTCTCACATCGTCGAGCCGCTCTCTCACCGAACCGCCGGTGCCGGGGCCCGGGTTCATAAAGCGGATTTCGCCGTCCGAAAGCTTCGAGACCGGCAAAAGCTCGTTGCCGGATCGGATATTACCCTCGTCCCCACGTGTCACCTCAATCCCCGCAAGGAAGAGATCCGCGCCGATAAAGTCTCCCGCATCCTCGATCAGGAGCTTCCCGTCGTGCTCTAACAGCCGGTAGCAAAGCGCGTCCGGCGCGTCAAAATCCGGACGGACAAAATCAAACAGATACTCGCCGTTCTCGTCCTCTCTGCGGGCGATCACCGAGAAGCCCTCGGATACCAGGTGATCAAAGGGCAAGCGTATCTCCTGATTGTCGTAGCCCAGCACCTTGCCGATGGCATACTGGCGCATCACCTCTTCGGTATAGCACACGATCTTCACACTGTTTTTCAGCTTCTCCGGGCCGAAACCCGTCTTTGCCTTGTCAAAGGATACATGATAAAAACCGTCATCACCCATCTCCTGGCGGTAATACCGGCCAGGCATGGTAAACTCCGGCGCATATTCGTATTTTCTGTAGGAGCTGCCCTTTTCCTCCTTGCAGTAGACATCCACGTAAGCCTCGCCCACAATGGAGCTCTTCAACACGATGTCGTTGGTGCGCTGATAGGTGAAATTCTCGGACATGGAGAATTTCTGCCAAACCTCAAAGAGGAAGGGATAGATATCCGTCACACGGGGAGCCACGTCATAGTTTGCCTCCCGCAAAATGGCACGCACGATATACCCTGCTGCCGGCGGAACCTCCTGCACCTGTGCCTCGGAATTTTCCCCATCGGACTCCTCGACCTCATAGCCGTCGGACCAAACAGCCTCAGCCTCCGGCATGCGCATGCGGATCTCTCCGCTGGTGAGAAAGGCACTGGTATAATCTCTGCTCTTGCAGGCGGTAAATCCGTCAGCGGTCAGCACCTCGAAAGAGACATCCGCAAACGGATTCTTCATCTTCTCCGTCAGAGGATTTCTGTCCTGGGACATATTCAGATTTACATATAGGATCAACTCTTCCCCGGGTGAGGGAAGGCTGTCAGCCACAAAGTAGAGCGCATTTCCGACCTCGGGATGTTTGCCGAACACGGAGGTCGGCACATGGATTTCATGGTCTAAGAGCATCGAGATATCCTTGTAGCCGCCCGCATGCTTCGTGAACACGCCGGTCATATGAGCCGCCGGGATCTCGATGGTACGGTTCGTCTCAAAGATCAGATCGCCGATCACGAACTTGTAGTTCGGCGGCAGGGATACAGGCTCCTTCACGCCCTCAGCCGCAAGCAGCAGCCTTGAGGGACGGCCCTTCCGGATTGAAAATCCCATCATGCGAAGAAGGTTTTCCTTCACGGCAAAAGGCACGCGGTCGATGCGGTCCTGCGCCAGAGTTTCATAACCCGTCAGCACCTCAAGGATCGTGATACCCGGGTCCGACGCGTTGTAATTCGTCCAGTCCTTCGTGTAGAGCGGGATTCTGGAAATGGCCTCCTGATAACGCTCATCATATGTTTTTCTGTCACTGCTTATATATTCCAGCATACCTTAATCTCCTAATTCAGAATGTGTACCTTGTGCTCGCCGTTCTTTGCGATCATGAACGGTGTCACCTTCACATCCTCCAAATCCATCTCGTGTACGCCCTTCTCGTCGTAGTATTTTGCGATCACCACGGACTTCTTTACGATAGCTCTGTGCTTTAAGCCGTTTAAGCGCATCAGAAGCTGTGAGCGCCGCGGCAGCATACCGATCTTTAAGCCCGGGCTTTCCACCGGATTTAAGTAATCCGCGAGAGCCTGCTGCATCAGGTTCTGGATCTCAAAGCTCTCATCCATGTTGATCACGTTGATCCACACGGCCACGGAGAGTTCCACGAAGGTGGGCTCCACCACATGCAGCCGCTCCTGGGTCACGGTGATCTCGGACCTTGAGAGCAGGTAGTTCATCAGCCCGCCCACGATACGGTGGAAGGCGTAGGACCCTTCCGCAAAATCCTTCATCAGGAGTACGAAGGTCAGATCACCGGGCTTTGCGTTTCCGCTCTTTGTCTGCCCCACGATACCCTTTACCTGATCAATGGTATCTGAGTATGCCCGGATCGCACGGGTGTAGTCCTGCATGGTCACCAGACGGTTTCTGCTGCTTAAGATGCTCGCGCCTCTTGCAAGCGCCTTGTCGATCTCTTCGATATCGCTTCCGCCGTAAGCCTTCACGGGGTTTGTGATGCTGCCGATATACATCAGGTTGCCCTGGGGCTCTGTGATCATATCCGCCTCCACGTTACCGTCCCGGCCGTTACAGCATCTCACCGTACAGCGGATCGCCACATCATCCGTCACGGAGGGGAGCCAGGTTGTGATCCCGTCTCCGAAGATGATGGTATTTAACAGTCTGTCGAGCTGATAGCTTCTCGGGTTTTCCGCGGTCTCCAGTCGATCCGTCTCGAACCAGCGCTTGTAGAAGGCCGTGATGCCGCCCATGGCATCCTGCTCGATGATGGTGTTGTCCGGATCATCCTCCTGCATGGCGATCATGCGCTCTCTCGAATGCCGTCCCATCTCGTTTACCCAGACATCCGTATCCAATATGTGAGACACGCCGAGGTAAAACTGCATGCCCTGCCGGATCTCCTCCACATAGAACTCCTGCATGGGCTTGGTCTCGATATTGGAAACCTGTACCGCATTCAGGCAGATATCCTCCACAAAGGGCAGATTCTCATGCCGGTCTCTGTCGTCCTGGATCCTGCTTCTCACCACGCGCAGCCAGTAGGCGTTTCTGCCCTCCAGCATCATGGGGCGCATGTCTGCAGGCGGCAGGAACATGATCGTCCCGGAGCGCGTGAACTCCTGTGTATAGTCGATCACCTTCATGGGCTTGAAGCCCTCGGATGATACATATTCAAATCTGCACTTTAAGCCCTCGTACTGCATGCTGTCGGCCAGGGTGAATAAAATGCTCACCGGGCCGGACTCCATGGGCTTTGAGAAGCCTAAGTAAAGTGCGTCCTCCGTGTAGCTTCCGGCAAGGAAGGTGAGATATCCCTTCTTGTCGCGCAGCTTGTCCGTGATCTCCGTGCGGGATGTACCGATGATGGTCTCCGCCTGATCCGCATGTACGTAATGACGCTCGTAGGTATAGGAGATCATCAGATTCTTTACGATCGGATAATGGTGGATACAGGGGCGCATATAGCAGTTCTCGGCCTTCGTGATCTGCATACGGATGCAGCGTCCCTCGTAGGGACCCGCCACCTGAGATGTCCAGTCATCCGGGCAGACAAAGGTGATCTCCGCTCTGCCGGTGGCATTCTCCGAGGAGAATACACCGCGCATATCCGTGGAGGTCGGCAGCTTTTTCCAGCCGGTGCCGTTGAAGTATTCGAAGGAAACCTCCTCCACATAACAGTCGCCGGGCATATCCTGCTGCACGCTCTTGGGCTTTCTTTTGATGACCTTTAAACTCTCCTCCACCTGCTCCGGTGTAAAGCTCACCTTGTGCTCGGAAAGAGACATGTCAAAGGAGACGGTCACCTTGGCGCCCGCCTTCGAGAAATAGTTATCGTGACAGATATAACAGTCGTCGTATAAGGAAAGTGTATCGGTAAACGGCAGGAAATTATCGGTATCGAAATCGCTTCCGCCGTTGTTTACATTCTCCGCCGGCACCGGTCTGCCGTGGGCCGAGAACGTGATCTTATCCACATGCCGTGATTCCGCCGGCGCGTGGTCGGCGATCATCATGAGCATGCTGTAGAGCATGGGGCCCGCAGGCACCTTGCGGTTTTCTTCGTATTTGCGGATCACAAAGGTCTTGTTATCCTTGCGCAGCTCGCAGTAAGGATAATCCGTGATCCCTTTTTCGGAGAGATAGGCAAAACGCACGCGCTTTTCTAGGATATCCTTCACCAGCTCGTCTCCGCCCTCGATCCGCACGTAAATGTCGTCGTTTTCGCAGTCGAATACCGTGGTGTGATAAAAGATCACCACGTTGCGGTCGATCCCGCCCTTTTCACCGAAGAGCTTAAAGGGCTTTAACTCGTCCTGATTGGATGCGCCGGAGGTATTTGTATACTCGGAGAGAAGCTCCTCTCCGGGGATGAGCTCCGGGTTCCGGAAGCTGCCGAGCAGCGGCACGATCGCCCCCGTCTCGCGGTCCGCAAGAAAAGCGGAGGTAAGCCTTGAGCTTGTCACATAGAGACCGTGCTCGGTCTCAAAGACGATCGGCTCCTCGGAGTCCGTGAGCAGCTTGGTGCCCTTCGGAACTCCCGCGCCCGGGATCGTGTCGTCTGCCAGCTCGCACACCACAATGGAGCTGGCCGGCCTTGCCGGAAGCAGCGAAATGTCGAGCATATTCACAAACTCGGTGTGATAGCGGTCCATGATTTCGTTCATACGGTCCACATTGCCCGCTACCTCACTGGCATAGATGCTCGCAAGGGCATAACCGATATCCGGGTTTTCCTCGTTTACCTCCCAGCCGGTCTCATAGTCACGCGCGAGGGATGAGATTTCATTCTTGATATCCTCTTCGGTTCTAAGATCAATATTCAATTTCTTCGACTGGCTCAAACTCATAGCTTTCAGGCTCTTCCTCTCTCTCTTCGGTTTCCTGGTTCAGGTAGAACGGGAATACGATATTGTCTCTCGTATTCGTGGCCGATACCGTGTATTCGATATCGAAGATCACTCTTCCGTCACCGGAGTCGGGGCTTGGGGTGATGTTCAGATCCTCGATCCGCGGTTCCTGGTTTAAGATTTGATCCTTTAAGGTACGGATCAGCATATTGATACTGGTCAGATTCATATCCATGAAGGTATAGCTCATCAGGTTGCTGCCGAAGTACTGTCTTAAGGGCCGCTCTCCCTTCTGTGTCATCAGGATCAGATAGATGGACTCCTTGACGCTTGCCTCCTCACTCACCGTGACGAACCGGCCTGTTGCCTTATTGATCTGGGGTGGGAATTTCATTCCCTGTCCTAAAAAATCTTTTTCTGCCATATTATCCTCTCCCGCTTCCTTCCGGATCCCGCGAAGCTTCGCCTGTAATAAGGCAAAACGCGGCATCCCTTCAACTCTGCAACATTATATCACAACTTCAAGCACACTTTAGTCACAAACTAACCGAGCTTGATCGGTTTACCCTCCACACTCACCATGGTGCTTGCGGAAAGCTTTAACGCACTGTTGGATTTCACACTCACATTGGCGCCGGTAAACTCGGCATTGCCCGTTGCGGAAATACCCACCTTGCCGGTGGAATCGATCTTTACATCCTGGGCCTCGATCAGCACCTTGCCGGAATCACCGTTCATGGTGATCTTGATGGTCTCTCCCACCTTGATGGTCAGCTTCCTGGCCGCGTTGATGGTCATCTTGCCGTCTAAGGTCTTCATCTGCACGTGGCACTTTTTATCTTTGTCCATGATCTCGATCAGCTTTTTCCCGTCGTCCATAACGATGGAGTGCTGTTCGTCCTTGGTGAAGATCTCGATCTTGTCGCCCTCCATCGTATCTCCGCCGGCCACGGAGCCTGCGGGATTGGAGGTATTCAAACCGGCGGTGGGATCCGTGGCATCCGGAATCGCCGGTGTCTCGGCGAGATCATCCTCCGAGGTTCCGTCCGTGATCTGGATCGTGTTGCCGTTTTTCGTCACGATACGCTTTTTCTTGTTTTTCTCATGCTTGGAGGCCTTGAGGAATTTATCGGAATCCTTCGGGATCGCACCGATCACGTAAGGGCGCTCGATATTGCCGCCGTCGAAGGCCACGAGCACCTGATCTCCCACCTCCGGGAAATAGTAGATGCCCCATTCCCTGCCGATGTAGGGAAAGGCAACCCTCGCCCATTTTAAGACATTGGCCTCGGCATCGCGGGTCTGAATGGAAACGCAGACTCTGCCGGCGCGCTCTGCGTCGTAATTGTCCACAACCTCGCCCACCACAATGCCGAACATGCGGTTATTGCCTGTTTCCGTCTTTATGACATTGCGCTCCGCAATATCATCCAATACATCAAATAAGCCCATTTAGAAAAGCCCTCCTAAACCGGATACTGCACCGGCAGCGCCCGCTACCGAGCCTGCTACATCACTCACGGCACCTAAGGCACTTGACGCCGGATTGCCGTCAAGCCCGATGGGATCCGTGATGGTGGCAGCCTTGCCGATCACATGCGTGACATAATCACCGTTTGCATTGAAGGTATGAATGACCTCCTGCAGATAAAACTGGTTTTCCACATCCTTGCCAAGGCCGCCGATCTGAATAAAGCGGCCGGGGATGATCTCCGGAAGTCCGAGGAAATCCGCCTCCAGGGTACCGAAGCGGTAACTCATCTCCTCCACAAGGTAGTTGGCGCGGTAGCCCGCATCCTCCTTGGAGGAAACCGTCGGGTCAATATACACCTTGGTGAGCTGCCCTATGATACCCTTTGCCTTGCTGCCCTGACTGATCTTATTCTTAAACTTCTTCTGCGCGGAGATCAGCTTTCCCTTGCCCGGGTCCACGTTCCGCACCTCCACGGTCTTGTAAAGACCCGTGATATCGTATTCTACATTGATATTTTTCATTGCCGTCTTCGGGCTTAACACGAGATAAATGGTGGTATCGCCCTTGGCCGGCCGGAAAATAAGCTGTCCGCCGATCACGAAAAAGTCGTAATTAAACCGCTTTGCCGCACGCACAAAGAGCTCGTAATCACTCTCACCCACCATTTCCACGGTGTAGGTGTCGGAAGTCTGCTGCTGTGTCACGGCATTGCCCCCCGGGACATTACCGCCCGCTCCGGATGCCGCATTCGATGCATTCTGCGCCTGATTGGCCGCATTGGTTGCATCCGAGACTCCGGGCACGGAGCCCGCCGCATCCTTTGCCAGGCCCTGCGCCGCGCCGGCAAGGCCTCCGGCCTTGCCGGCTGCGGAATTCATCTGTCCGTCCGGCGTATCGGAGATCTTTAACTCCTTTAACACTCCCTCGGAGGTCATGGACACATAGGGTTCTCCGGACATGATCTCGGTCAGAGCCGCGGAGTAGGTCTTTGCCGTGAGCTGCTTTGCGGAATTGTTCATCATCATGATCCCCTTGATATCCATGGCTGTCACCATGACACCGGGGATATCATTTTCATCGTAGATGAAGTTCACCTTCGCGATAAAGCCGCGGAACACCTCACGGACACTCGAGGAATAGCCCATGTAGATCACCACGGAAGAGCCGAGCAGGATGTACTTCTTAAACCGTTCAAACACGAAGGACGCGCTTGGGTAATCGTAAACGTTGTAGATCACAAAGCTTGCGATACTCGCCTCAAATCCGGCGGAAAGCTCCACCCGGATATCCGAGATACCCATACCGTACTTGTTGTTCTCAAACTCCTCCCCCGCGATCTCGATGCTTGCCACCGGGCGCGCGAAGTGCTCATATTTTTTTTCGAGATCATCAAAATTAAACTCTGCCAATGTTCTGTCTCCTGCAAATTTCTTCTTCCTAATGTTCGGAGGGTTCCCGGCTTATTATCCGACTTGTGCAAGCATGATCGGATTATGAGTTTCGGCCCCTGTCATTGTTTTATCCCCATATTCGACAGGATCCCTTCCGAAATGGAATTAATATTTTCAATATCGATCGGCGGTTCTTCCGTCATCGGAACGCCGGAGTTTTGACTCTTATACTGATCATAATCGTTCAGCATGTCGTTGATACTCGGCTGTGTTGTCTGCTGTGGCTGATCGAGGATTCCCTGCTCCTGCTTGCGGGCATTGATCTCTCCCTGCATCACATCCCGGGTCTGATCGGCTGCATTCCGCATCGACTCATAATTTTGCTGAGACTGACTTGCCTCCGCCGCAGTGCGATTTGCGTTCGCTGTCTGATCCTGCAGATTGCTCTGCGCATTGCTCCTCTGCTCGTTTGCGTTGGTCAGATTATCCTGCGCGTTTTGCTCGGCATTTGCTGCGTTCTGCATATTCTGATTGGCCTGATCGGCATTTTGCTGCGCCTGATTCCGGGCATTTTGCGCCTCGGAGGTACTTGCATTTGCATCGCTCATATTCTTCTGCGCATCACTCAGGTTCGATTGGGCATTTTCCATATTGGACTGTGCGGTAGCGGCTGCCTGCTCGGCGTTTCTGTGCATTTCCCTCGTCTCTTCGAGCTTCCTGCCCGCCTCCGCTTCCGCAGCCTTTGCACTCTCTAAGTTTTTACTGCCTTCCGTGATGGCCTTCTGCGATGCATCGATCTGTGATTGTGCGTTTTGGATATCGCTGTTTGCCTGATCCACACGCTGCTG
>CACZPL010000140.1 GCA_902783015.1 uncultured Lachnospiraceae bacterium | reverse complement strand
GTCGTCTTCTGGTTCACCATACCGAGAGCCATCTCATCCGCAATGATACCGGAGATCGTGGTCGCCTTGGTGTCACCGGGGATTGCGATCATGTCAAGTCCCACGGAGCAGACACAGGTCATGGCCTCAAGCTTTTCCAAGGTGAGTGCGCCTGCCGCAACCGCATCGATCATACGCTGATCCTCGCTCACGGGAATAAACGCGCCCGAAAGCCCTCCCACATAGGAGGAGGCCATCACGCCGCCCTTCTTCACCTGATCGTTCAAGAGCGCCAATGCCGCGGTGGTTCCGGGTGCACCCGCAAATTCCAGTCCGATCTCCTCTAAGATCTCACCCACGGAATCTCCGACAGCCGGTGTCGGTGCCAGGGAAAGGTCGATGATACCGAAGGGCACGCCCAGACGCTCCGAGGCTTCCTTTGCAACCAGCTGACCCACGCGGGTGATCTTAAATGCCGTCTTCTTGATGGTCTCGCAGAGAACCTCAAAGCTCTCGCCGCGCACCTGCTCGATGGCACTCTTTACAACACCCGGTCCAGATACGCCCACATTGATGATGCAGTCGGCCTCCGTCACGCCGTGGAAAGCACCTGCCATAAACGGATTGTCGTCCGGTGCGTTACAAAAGACAACAAATTTGGAGCAGCCGCAGGAATCGTTTTCCTTGGTAAGCTCTGCTGTCTCTTTGATCATCTCACCGATCAGACGGATCGCATCCATGTTGATACCGGTCTTTGTGGAGCCGGCGTTGACCGAGGAGCAAACGCGGCCGGTCACTGCGAGTGCCTGCGGTATGGAACGGATCAAAAGCTCATCCGCCGGTGTCATGCCCTTTGCGACAAGGGCCGAATAGCCGCCGATGAAGTTGACCTTGCAGTCGATGGCCGCCTGGTCAAGAGTCTTTGCGATCTCCACAAAGCTCTCCACATCCTTACAAACGGAACCGCCCACAAGCGCGATCGGGGTAACCGAGATTCGCTTGTTCACGATCGGGATACCGTATTTCTTAGAAATCTCCTCCCCCGTGTGCACCAGATCCTTTGCGTAGGTCGTGATCTTTTTGTAGATCTTGTCACAGGTATCCTGAACGCTGTAGCCGACACAGTCAAGCAGGCTGATGCCCATGGTGATGGTACGTACATCCAGATTCATGTGCGAGATCATCTCGTTTGTTTCGATAACTTCGTTTATACCTATCATGCTAATACTCCTTTTACATAATTCCCGCATCACTCCGCAATCGGTTCATGCTTCGCATGCACCACGCGTCTTCGACGCTTATGATTGCGGGTGTTGTGGGAAAAGCTGCTTCGCAGCATAATATGGTATAATAAGCATTTTCAAGTATACTTGAATGCTTATTATACCATATTATCTGTAAACGCTATATCCTGTGCATCATGTTGAATATTTCCTCTTGCTGCGCCTTGATCTGCACGCCGAGCTCTTTACCGATGTCGTTTAATTCATCGGCGATCATATCATGATCCTTGGATGCGGCGCTGCAGTCTACCACCATCATCATGTTGAAATAGCCGTCCACGATGGTCTGCGCAATATCAAGAATATTGATGTTGTTGTTGGAGAGGTAGACACACACCTTGGCGATGATGCCGACCTTATCCTTTCCGAGTACTGTGATGATTGTTTTTTTCATTTTATGTATCTCCTTAAAATAATATTCAAATGATTATACGGTGATCAGATCTCCGGCACTGTCGCGCTTGGCAACCGAAAGGTGAAAATCACGTACATCCTTCGTATAGGGATTATCGCGAAGCTCCCACTTCACGGTCTCGTAAGCAAGCTCCGGAAGATTGTTCTCCTTGGAGAGATGCCCCAGATAGATTGCCTTCACATGCGAATTCAGGATCCGCTTGATCAGTCTGCCGCCTGCCTCATTGGAGAGGTGCCCGCGCTTAGAAAGGATGCGCTGCTTTAACTCATACGGATAAGGCCCGACCTCCAGCATGTGAACATCGTGGTTTGCCTCGATCACCATGGCATCGGAATCCATGAGACACGACACCAGATAATCGTCGTAATCTCCCATGTCCGTGGCCACGGAAATTTTCCTGTCACCGTGAGAGACCGTATAACATACGGGATCAGCCGCATCATGCCAGATGGCGTGCGCCTTCACCGAAAGATCTCCGATCTTAAAGGACCGATCCGGACTGATACTTGTAAAAAGCCCCGCATCATAGCTTCCCAGCTGTTTCATATGCGAGATGGCTCTTACGGTATCCGCAGTTGCATACATACGGATGCCATAGGCCCGGGCGATCACCCCCAAGGCACGCACATGATCGATATGCTCATGCGTGATGAGGATGCCGTCGATATTCGAAAGCTCGATCCCGTTCTCGGCAAGGCCTTCACAGATCTTCTTTTTACTGACGCCGGCATCGACAAGGATCGATGTATTGTCCGAGCCGATATAGGTGCAGTTTCCGCTACTCCCGCTGGCGATGGTCTTCATGTACATATTCAAAACCTCATAAACGATAACAATAAATCCTGATAATGATCATCATTGGCCGCCTGAAGCACCTGTACCTTTTCTTCGCACAGCTTATCAAGCAGGTTGATCAAAGACGATTTTAGAGCAAGCAATCTTGCGCCCGCAAGGGACGTATTACCGACTGTTTGGAGCTTTCCGGCAAACTCTGCGGGGAAAAGTCCGAGATAGATAGCGGTCTCAACATTTAGGTAAAACCCGAATCCGCCGGCCACATAAACACTGTCGACCTGTTCTGCCGAAATTCCCGCATGCGATAGCAAGGTCTCGATCCCTGCACGAATCGCAGCCTTCGCAAGGAGGACTGCTCGAAGTATTTCGCTGTCGATACGAACACCATTGATATCGAGACATGGGGACGGTTCTTTTGTCCCCTTGATTCTCGGGGACATAAGAACCGTCCCCATGTCTCCTAGCGCTCCGTTATCCAGAATCCTTCCCGACCGTCGCCCGAGCGCGATCGCGTCTAATAAAGTAGCCCCGTAAACACCCTGTCTTCTCACACAGCCCTCAAAGGCCGGGCCGCAGGCCGCGGATGTAGCAAGCATGGTACCCTTAGAGTTTAACACTATCTCTCCGT
Organism: uncultured Lachnospiraceae bacterium; assembly: GCA_902783015.1. Classification (GTDB taxonomy): domain Bacteria; phylum Bacillota; class Clostridia; order Lachnospirales; family Lachnospiraceae; genus Coprococcus_C. Next base: position 8,164 of record CACZPL010000140.1, on the reverse strand, counting down.
TTGTGCCAAGATCGATGAGTAAAGATATACGTTCATCCGACCACCGGCCTTCTTCGGAAAGAGCAAGAACGCCGGCCAATACATCTCCGCCGATAAAGGCGGAAGCACAGCCTGACAATAAAATGCTTATATTTCGGTTTACATAATTCTTTTTAAGTAAACCATCAAGAATTGTATTCTCAAGATCACCGAAAAGTTCATCCACGGAACGCTGAAAGCTTCGGACAAACGGTGTTCGAAAAGGATACACACCCAGCGATTCCGTTTCAAAGCCCGCAAGCAGTGCGATCATGGTCGTATTGCCGCAGATCACGCCGCCGGAAAGCTTCTTTTCCGTTTCATCGTCGAGCGCATCCAGCATTTCTTCAAGAGAAGAAAGGATGTCGCATTTTATCATATTGCGCATGGCGATCAGGGTTTCCGCCCGCCCCGCGCTTTTGATACGGCTTATTACATCGGCTCCGTAGAGCGACTGCCTGTTTTTAAAATGCCGCTCACTGATCAGCTTATTATTCTTATCGATGATCGCCAGATCCACGGTTGTGGTCCCCAGATCACAGGCAAAATAAGCGTTCATTTATAAATGCTCCTAAAAGATCGCCTTCGGTTTCTTTTCAATAGGTCTGTAGCCCTTCTCGTTCAACACCTTCAGGATCTGCTCCTTGTGTTCCGTGCCGAAGGCTTCCATGGTGATCACAAGCTCCACGGCGGAGTTTCTGTTAATGGTCACGAACTGATTGTGCTCAAGCTTGATGATGTTACCCTTCTGTTCGGCGATTACCCCGGCCACATTCTGCAGCTCACCCGGCTTGTCGGGAAGCAGGATCGACACGGTAAAGATACGGTCTCTTGCGATCAGACCGTGCTGAACGACAGACGAGAAGGTGATCACATCCATGTTTCCGCCGGAAAGGATGGAAACGACCTTTTCGCCCTTGGCCTCCAAGTGCTTTAAGGCAGCCACGGTGAGAAGTCCGCTGTTTTCCACCAGCATTTTATGATTCTCCAACATATCCAGGAAGGCAACGATGAGCTCGCTGTCGTCCACGGTAATGATATCGTCTAAATTGTCGCGCAGATACGGGAAGATCTTAGTACCCGGTGTCTTGACCGCGGTACCGTCCGCAATCGTATCCACGTGCTCCAGGGTTGTGACCTCGTTATTACGGAAGGATGCCTGAAGGCAGGCTGCTCCCTGCGGCTCCACACCGATCACCTTGATGTTCGGATTCAGCATCTTGGCGAGGGTTGACACACCGGTTGCAAGTCCGCCGCCGCCGACAGGAACCAGGATCTTGTCCGCAAAGGGCAGTTCCTTAATGATCTCCATGGCCACGGTGCTCTGACCGGTCGCCACATCCAGATCGTCAAAGGGATGAATGAAGGTGTAGCCCTTCTCTTCCGCCAGCTTCAACGCATAGCCGCAGGAATCATCATATACATCTCCGTATAAGATCACCTCTGCGCCGTAGGCCTTGGTTCTGTTGACCTTGATGAGCGGTGTGGAGGTCGGCATCACGATCACGGCCTTGACCCCGTACTCCTTTGCCGCGTAAGCAACACCCTGTGCATGATTCCCGGCAGAAGCCGTGATCAGGCCTTTGCTTCTCTCCTCATCCGAGAGCGTACTGATCTTATAATATGCACCGCGGATCTTGTAAGCTCCCGTCACCTGCATATTCTCGGGCTTTAAATAAACGCGGTTCCCGCACTGCGACGAAAAATACTCACTGTAAATCAAATTCGTCGGCTGCACAACCTTTTCTACAATCTCAAACGCCTCTTCAAACTTCTTTAAGGTCAACTCACTCATAATCAAATCCTCACCATATAATTAATATCCCAATCAATTAAATATCAAACAGATCATCATCCGGTTCAATCTTCTCAATGTCGGAATCAACCAGAATCTCCACATCCGACTTCATATCAAAATCCGCGAACAAAGCAGTAACATACGCATTCGGATCAAACCTCTGCAGATCCTCGATCTTCTCCCCGATACCGATAAACTTCACCGGCACGGAAAGCTCGGACTGTATAGCAATGGCGATACCGCCCTTGGCTGTTCCGTCAAGCTTCGTGATAATGATACCGTTGATCTCGGTAACCTGTGAGAACTGTCTTGCCTGCTCAAGCGCATTCTGTCCGGTCGTACCGTCAAGCACAATAAGCGACTCCACATTTGCATCCGGATATTCCTTCGTGATGATGCGGCGCATCTTGGAAAGCTCATCCATCAGGTTTTTCTTGTTATGCAGACGTCCCGCGGTATCGACAAGCAGGATATCCGTATTTCTCGCCTTTGCAGCCTGAACCGCATCATACACCACGGAGGAAGGGTCCGCACCCTCGCTCTGCGCGATGATCTCCACACCGGCACGCTGTGACCAGGTCTTTAACTGGTCGATCGCTGCCGCACGGAAGGTGTCCGCAGCTGCCATTAAAACCTTCTTGCCCCGCGCCTTGTAGGACGCGGCCAGCTTTCCGATGGAGGTCGTCTTGCCGACGCCGTTCACGCCGATCACAAAGACAACCGTCTTTTTCTCTTCAAAATCATATGCCGAATCATCCACGCTCATCTGATCGCGAATGATATTGATCACAAGATCCTTGCAGGCCGCAGCCTCCTTGATGTGCTGCTCCTTCACACGGGCCTTTAAATCGTCGATGATGCGCTCCGTAGTCTCAAAGCCCATATCGCTCATAACGAGAGTCTCCTCGAGCTCCTCATAAAAATCATCGTCGATCTCGTTTGCCTTAAACAGATTGCTCCAGCTCTCGGAGATATTGTTTCTCGTTTTCGCCATGCCCTCAACAAGGCGCTTAAAGAAACCTTTTTTCTTCTCCTTCTTGGGTTCCTCAACCGCCTCCGGGACTTCCGGCGCAACCTCTGCAGCAGGCTCCGCGGCTTCGGTCTTTACCTCCTCGGAAGAAGACTCCGCGGCAGGAGCTTCCTCAGCAGGCGCCGCCTCGACAGGAGCCTCCTCAACCCCGTAATGATTTACGGAATCTATAGTCTCTGCAAGCTTCTCCTCCGCCTGCATAAACTCCTCTTTATTCTGAAACTGATCTTCATCCGGAAGCGTAAACCCGGCAATCGCCTGTTCCCGCTCCTCTTCCTTTTTCTTCTTTCTGTTAAATAAACCCATGGTTTATACTCCTATTCGTCCAATTTATCTTCTATCATGTTCACGGAAACGAGCGTTGATACACCTTTTTCCTGCATGGTGATACCGTAGAGAATATCCGCGGCCTCCATGGTACCCTTTCTGTGGGTGATCACGATAAACTGCGTATCCCGTGTCAGCTTATCCAGATACTTCGCAAAACGCTTTACATTCGAGTCATCCAGCGCCGCCTCGATCTCATCCAGCAGACAGAACGGTGACGGCTTCAAGCTCTGAATCGCAAAGAGCAGGGCGATGGCTGTCAGCGACTTCTCACCACCGGAGAGCTGCATCATATTCTGCAGCTTCTTTCCCGGCGGCTGCGCGATGATGCGGATACCGGACTCCAGGATATCTTCCTCGTTCACAAGCTCCAAGTCACACTTACCGCCACCGAAGAGCTCTTTAAATACCTCAAGGAACATCATGCGGATATCCTTAAACTTCTCCGCAAACTGCTCCCGCATGGCACGGTCAAGCTCGGCGATGATGTTCATCAGGTTTTCCTCCGCCTTCACGATATCATCGTGCTGCGTCTTTAAGAATTCGTAGCGCTCAGAAACCTCTTTGTAATCCTCGATTGCATTGACGTTGACATCACCTAAGGACTTGATCTTGCCCTTCACGGCCGAGATCTCATGTCTTAAGCTGCTGATATCCGTGAGCGACTCGTCTTTAAACTCCGCTGCGGAATTATAAGTGAGCTCATATTCCTCCCACATATAAGTGTTCAGATTCTCGCCCTGCTCGTTGAGCTTTTCGATCTGTGCGTTCAGACGGAAAGAGCTCTTGTCTAAGCTCGCCATCTCATTTGAGAGCTCCTCACGCTTGGAGAAGAAATCCTTGTGACTGTCGGAGAGCGTTGTCCTTTCCGTGCGAAGTGTCTCCAGCTTCTTTTCCTGAATACCGATGATCCTGGTATTCTCCTCCCGGATGTGACGAAGCTCCTCGATCCGTTTTGTAAGCTCCACGGTTTCGGAAGACCCTTGTGCCAGTCTGGCATTCAGATTGCTCAGATTTTCCTTTGCCGTTTTGTCCTCGGCGGTGATACGCTTGATATTCTGTAAGAGGAAATCGTTTTGCTGCTTAACCGCATTGAAGTCCAAACGCAGCGTATTGATCTTCTCCTGCTTTTCGTCAAGCCCTGCCTTGTCGGTCACAAGCTGTGCCTCAAGCTCGGCGATCCTTGCCTCTAAGCGTTTATTCTTTTCTTCCTTTTCCAGATTGCCCTTGGTAAGTTCTTCTTTATTCTTGTTGATCTCATCAACCTGCTTTGCAAGCTCGTTGTTTTCACGGCCGATGTTTGCATAGCTCTTTTCAAGTCCGGCAAGCTTTTCCACAGCGGCAGCCAGGTTCATATCAACGGTGTTCTTCTCCACACCGACCTGCTGCAGCTCTTCCAAGGCCGCATCACGCTTCACACGGAGATCATCGCGATAAGCCTTTCCGGCTTCCACTTCCTTCTCGAGGGCTTCCTTTTTCTTGGAAAGCTCGGCGATCTGAACATCGATCTCCTCAAGCTCACGCTTTCTTCCGAGCAGATTGGAGCTGTTCTTAAATGCACCGCCCGTCATGGCACCGCCGGGGTTGATCTGCTCACCCTCCAGCGTCACGATACGCAGGCTCTGCTTATACTTTCTCGCAAGCGCAGATGCATGATCGATATTGTCGCACACCACGATACGGCCCAAGAGATGACCGATCACGGTTTTAAACTTCCCGTCATGCTTCACCAGCTCGGATGCAATGCCGAGCACGCCCTGTTCCTTTAAGACCTCGGACTGCACACTGCCGCGGATCACGATGGAGTCCATGGGCAGGAAGGTGGCACGTCCGAATTTATTTTCCTTTAAGTATGCGATCATGCGCTTGGCAGTCTCCGCATCCTCGGTCACGATGTTCTGGATGCTGCCGCCGAGCGCGGTCTCGATCGCGGTTTCAAACTTTTTATCAACCTCGATGATATCAGCAACAACGCCGATGATGCCCTTGTTTTTGTCACGCTGCTCCATCACGCGTTTGATGCTGTTACCGTAGCCCTCATAGCGCTCGGACATGTTGCGAAGCGCTTCCTTTTTGGACTTTAATCCGACGATCTGGTTACCCGTGATCGTGATCTCGTTCTTTGCGGACTGCTCATCCTTACTGCTCTTTTCGATCCCGGCACGGGTGTCGGTAACGATCTGCTCTAAATCCGCGATCTTTTTCTCGAATTCCTTCTGTTTTTCACTGTACTCCGCCTCTTCCTTCTTGGCGGTCTCCTCCTCACTCTTTAAGGTGAGGAAGCGGTTGGAAAGCTCGGTCTTTCGGAGATTGATATTCTCGAGCATGGTATCGTAGCGACCGACCTTTGCCTTTAAGGTTCCGCCCTCGTTCAGGTTCTCGATGATCTCACTCTTTGAAAACTCGATCTCATGCTCTGCGGATTCGATGCGGCTTTTTACTTCATTGTAGGCATCCTCGGCCTCTCCCAAGACATCGTCCGCATTGTCGAGCTTCTCATCGATCTCGGCCTTCTGCTCGTAGATCTTTGCAAGCTCGCTCTTATAGTTTTCTATATTCTTGGTCAGATTCGTGATCTGCTCGTTTAAGCTTGCCTCAGCCTGCTGATAGGATTGGATCTGCTGCGTTACCAGGTTGATCTCGCCCTCATACTTCTGGCTTTCAAGCTTTTTCTCGTTGATGGCATTTTTAGCCTCGTCGATCTTTGTATTAAAATCCTCGAGTTCGCTCTCGATGCGCTCGTATTCCGATTTTGCCGCATCCAGTTCTCCCGCGATCCGCGAGATATCATCCGCCACGATGGTCAGCTTTTTCTCAAGCTCCTCCTTCTTGGCGTTTCTGTCATCCGCATCGAGCAGGAATGCATTGATGTCAAGCTTCTTTAATTCGTCCTTGAAGATCAGGTATCTGCGGGCTGTCTCGGACTGTTCCCGCAAGGGGCCCACCTGACGTTCAAGCTCGCCCAGGATATCGTTGACACGGGTCAGATTGTCGCGCTCGGAGGCAAGACTCTTCTCCGTCGCAGCCTTGTTCTTCTTATATTTTACGATACCTGCCGCCTCGTCAAAGAGTTCGCGGTGTTCCTCGGGCTTACCGGACAGGATCTTATCGATCTGACCCTGACCGATGATGGAATAGCCCTCCTTACCGATACCGGTATCAAAGAAGAGACTGTTGACATCCTTCAGACGGCTCACAACACCATTGATCAAATACTCACTCTCTCCGGAGCGATATACACGTCTTGCAACGGTGACTTCATTGTAGTCGATGGGCAGCACATGGTCACTGTTGTCTAATGTGATAGCCACATAAGCGGAACCCTGGGGTTTTCTCATCTCGGTACCCGAGAAGATGACATCCTCCATCTTGGCACCGCGCAGCTGCTTGGCGCTCTGCTCACCGAGCACCCAGCGCACCGCATCCGCCACGTTACTCTTTCCCGAACCGTTCGGTCCGACAATACCCGTGATTCCGTTGTTGAATTTGAATAGGATCTTATTTGCAAAGGATTTGAATCCGTTGACTTCTATGCTTTTCAGATACATGATGTATTTTCCTTGTAGAGTTATAAGTTAAGTAATTGCAGCGCATTAAACGCCGCATCCTGCTCTGCGCTCTTTTTCGAGTGTCCCTTTCCGGAAGCCAGTCGTTTTTCGCCCATTTTACAGGCGGCCTCAAAGATCGGATTGTGATCCGTTCCGCCCTCGGACAGGATCTCATAGGTGATCTTGGAACCGTTTTTCTGTGCGTATTCCTGCAAGGTGGTCTTCGAATCGTAGAAGCGCTGTTTATGTTCAATATCATTTAACAGATATTTTTTTGCAAAGGCCTTGGCGGCATCCATACCGCCGTCCAAATAGATCGCACCGAGCAGGGACTCAAACATATCGCAAAGGATGGAGTCTCTGTTCCTGCCTCCGGTTTTGATCTCGCCCTTGGAGAAATAACCGAGCTGTCCCAAACCGAGCTCTCTCGCGATCTTGGACAAGGTAAACTCACACACAAGACTCGCCCGAACCTTGGTCAGCTTGCCCTCCGGCAACTCCGGATAGTTTTCATACAAATATTCACTCGAGATGAACTCGAGGATCGCATCTCCCAAAAACTCGTAACGTTCATAGGACTGAAGCTTCCCGACCATCCTCTCGTTGGCGTAGGAGGTGTGGGTGAAAGCAATTTCCAAGTGCTGTTTGTCACGAAAGGTATATTCAATTTCCTGTTCTAATGCCGCATAGCGGTTTTGATTATCCATATCAATCCGTAAATGACGAGGTGATCTTGCCCGACACATCCTGTGCGATAAAGCTTCTGCACTGTGTGATGGCGGAAGTGATCTCGTTTTCTTTACTGTTTCCGTGAATCTTTACCACAAGTCCCTTTAAGCCGAGAAGCGGCGCACCGCCCTTGTCGTCAGCCATAAAGCGGGACAAGCGTTTCTTTAACGGCTTGTAGATCATGGCAGCACCCACCTTCGTCTTCAGGTTCTGATTCAGCACCGACTTGATCTCTCCCATAAACATCTTGCCGAGACCCTCATAAAACTTGAGAATACAGTTTCCGACAAAGGCCTCACAGACGATAACGTCCGCCTGACCGGAAGTGATGTCACGCGCCTCGATGCTGCCGATAAAGTTAATGTCCTTGCATTCGCGGAGCAGGGGAAGTGTCGCTTTAACAAGCTCGTTTCCCTTTTCATCCTCGGCTCCGATATTTAAGAGCGCAACCTTCGGGTTTTTAACGCCCTCTATATGCTCCATATAGATTGATCCCATTTTTGCAAACTGCACGAGATAGTCTGCCTTGGCGTCCACGTTGGCGCCACAATCGATCATCAGGGAATTGCCTCTCCTGGTCGGAATAAGCGGTGCAAGCGGGGAACGCTTCACGCCCTTGGCGCGGCCGACAACAAAGGTACCGCCCGCAAGCAAAGCACCCGTATTTCCGGCCGAGATCACAGCCTGATTTTCGCCGTTTTTAACGGAGGTCAG
>CACZPL010000139.1 GCA_902783015.1 uncultured Lachnospiraceae bacterium | reverse complement strand
TTGATGAGATACAGAAAGTTTATAACCTTATTAACCCAAACATGACGGATGGAAAACATGTTATTGCAGGCAAGGATGATAAAGAGGTCATTACTTTTGTTGATGTCGTGCTTGGATTATCAAGAGAAAAAAATGTTGATCTCTATGTAACAGGATCGAATTCAAAAATGCTCTCCACGGACATCATTACAGAATTTCGTGATAAAGCTACAAATATCGCATTGGGACCGCTTTCCTTCGAAGAGTATTTTGGATATACCGGCGGATCAGCTGTAGAGGCAATATATGAATATATGCAATTTGGAGGAATGCCGCTTGCTGTATTAAAAGCCGATGAGGAAAAGAGGGTCTATCTGAAGGGACTTTTCGAAACAACTTATTTTAGGGATATCATTGAGCACAATAAGCTGAAAAAGAGTGAGTCTCTAGATGAACTCTGTAATATCATAAGCGCATCAACCGGAGAATTGCTGAATGCGGAAAAAATAGCAAATACATATAGGAGCGTCAAAAAAGAAAAACTCGATAAGCAGACTGTGGAAAAATATATCGGTTTTTTTAAGGACGCTTTCATTATCAGGGAGGCAAAACGGTACGATCTGAAGGGGCGTGCAGAGATAGGAGCGCAGAGAAAGTATTATTTTATTGACACAGGCCTCAGAAATGCACGACTGAATTTTGCATTCCCTGATGAAGGACAGATGCTGGAAAACATCGTATATAACGAACTCATATACAAGGGCTACACGGTGAATGTGGGTAGCTTTGACACGGTTGAAAAAGACAGGAATGGCAGATCCGTAAGAAAAACCAATGAGGTGGATTTCTTTGCTACAAAAGGGATCAAAAAGTATTACATACAGGTTAGCGCGGATATTTCGGATGCAAAGACCAGAGCAAGAGAAATCAGACCGTATATGCTATTGAATGACGAGATCACAAAGCTTATAGTGATCAATAAACCGGTAAAGGAAAGCCTTGATGAGAATGGATATACTATAATTGGAATTACTGACTTTCTGCTTATATATATTTAATCGATATATGAAGCCTTTAAGTAAGGAGGAAGCGTAGATGCTTTTTTCATCTGCGGTTTTTTTATGGATATTTTTACCCGTTGTAATTGCGGGAAATCTGTTGTTTGAAAAGAGGTTTTCGAATCTGTTCCTTTTGTTGGCAAGCCTTTTTTTCTATGCATGGGGTGAACCCGTGCTGATAGTCCTGATCATATTCGTGATCATCTGGAGTTATTTCATTGGGTTATGTATAGAAAAATGTAATAATAAAAAGATAGCTTTGTTTATCGGGGTGAGTGGAGATCTGCTGTTGCTCGGATATTATAAATACGCAGGATTTCTGGTGATGAGCATCAATCAGGCAACCGGAGCTTCATTCAACGTGCCGGAGATCGCGCTGCCCATAGGTATCTCATTTTATACTTTTCAAGCCATATCATATATAGTGGATGTATATCGTGGAAAAGTGAAAGCAACGAAGGATCCGTTGCCGGTGGCAGTATATATATCATTTTTCCCGCAGTTGATAGCAGGGCCGATAGTGAAGTATTCGGATGTTGAGAGCCGGCTGCATGAGAGGAAAATGACTGCGGAAGGATTTGCTACCGGATTCAGACGCTTTATCTATGGATTGGGCAAGAAGGTGCTGATAGCCAATGTATTGGCAAAGTGCGCGGATGCAGTCTTTGATCACGGAGCAGCTAACGTGGGAATGCTACCTGCATGGATGGGGGCGCTGGCTTATACATTTCAGATATATTATGATTTCTCGGGGTACTCGGATATGGCGCTTGGTCTGGGTTGCATGTTTGGCTTTAAGTTACCCGAGAATTTTAACTATCCGTATTTATCAAAAAGTATAACGGAATTTTGGCAGAGATGGCATATTACATTGGGTGCCTGGTTTCGTGAGTATGTCTATATCCCACTCGGTGGCAACAGGAAGGGAAAGGGACGCACATACGTAAACCTGTGGATCGTATTCTTTCTGTCAGGTTTGTGGCATGGTGCGGATTTCACGTTTTTGTTATGGGGAATGTACCACGGTGCGTTGTCGTTTGTTGAGAGGATGGGGCTTAAGAAGCTGCTTGATAAGAGCAAAGTGCTATCGAGGCTGCTGTGTTTTATTGCGGTCAGCATAGGCTGGGTAATGTTCCGCGCAAAGAACGCGGCAGAAGGGGTTTCTATGATAGCGGCGATGTTTACGCCGGCTGCAGGGATGAAGCTGTGGGAACTTGGAGATATGAAGACTGCGGCAGTCGCACTTTGTGCCGTGTCCGGCTGTGGGATCCTTCAGACACTGTTGCCTGAAAAGCTGACAAAATGGTACCGCGAGTCATTGCTCGAGGTTATCGTATGCGGAGGAATATTATTCTTCTGCCTGGCTGCACTGGCCATGGAAGAATACAATCCTTTCATTTATTATCAATTTTGAAGGATATTGATGAAGAAGGCTAAGATCATAATTTTCATAACGCTGTTTATATGTGGGATCGTGCTGCCGGTGCCGCTTTGGATATTTGCCGGCCCTCATTTCGGATCGGACGGGGCAGAGAACCGTGCGCCTGTTAATAAGCCTGTATTTAATGCCGAAAACTATACGGTTTATGCGGATGAATACGAGGATTATTTCAATAACAACATGCCGTTCAGGGAAGGACTGACAGGTGTGGAAGCGATGACTGATTATCTGCTTTTCAAAAGCACAGGTGAAGATGTTATCGCGGGAAGGGATGACTGGCTTTTTTATGCGGCAAAAAACGACGGGGATCCGGTGAAGAACTATACAGGAGAAGACCTGTTTTCAGAATCTCAGCTTGAGTATATTGCTGAAAACCTGACTGAGATAAATGAATATATGAAGAGCCGTGGAGGCCGTTTTATTCTTTTTATCGCTCCGAATAAGGAGAGGGTGTATTCGGAATATATGCCGGATAAGTACGGTACGCCTGCAAAGAGGAGCGCGGTAACACAACTGACAGAATATCTGCGTAAAAAAACTGATGTAGAGGTGATCTACTGTCTGGATGATCTGTTGGAAGCGAAAGATAGCTGTGCGGATCCGCTATATAATAAAACAGATACTCATTGGAACCAGCTCGGTGGTTATGTGGGAAGCAGAGCCCTGTTCGCTGCGCTTGGTATGGAGCTGCCAAAGCTCGGAAATGGTGCGGAATATGCGGTGACCGGGCATGACAGCGGCGATCTGGCGCGATATCTCTCTTTAGAATGCATGTTCAAAGATGCTGATAATGAATATGAAGTAAAAGGATATGAAGATGTAAAGGATGGCAGGAAGATATATCTGCGCATGGATTCATTCTACAAAGCAATGCGGAAATATGTGGATTCATGCTTTGAAAACAGTGAGGCAGTGCATTTTACGGATTTTGAGATGGATGATATGTTGGATTATGAACCGGATATCTTCGTATATGAGTGCGTAGAACGCTATCTTCCGCAACTGATGATACCGTTATTGCAGTGATCATCGGAATCAGATGAGGATAATGAACCGGCGTAGACAGAGAGTATAAATGGTAAAAATGCGTTATAGACATGAACGCGGCTTCCTTATATAATAATGGCGGAAGTAAATCTTTAAGGAGGAGAAAAGATAATGAGAGTAAAACAAAGGACATCAAAAAGGCTGCTATCCGGTCTTCTGACACTGGCGCTGTGTCTTGGAGAATTTAGCTCCGTTGGCTTAAACGCTAATGCGGAGGATGAGAAGACAATAACAGGTCTTGGGACGGGAGCCATTACAGATCCGGTAGCTCCGGCGTCGACTTCCGATGCCTGGAGAGGCAGCTATGTGTACTACGGAAAATACGATGATCAGCCTGTCAAATACAGGGTGCTGGATAAGGATTCTACGGAATACGGTGTAGAAGGCGGGAGTGTTTTTCTGGATTGCGACAGTTGTATAGCAACCACGGGGTTTTTGGGATCGTGTTCATGGGAAGAGGCTTATCAAAAATCCATATATGCGGCCAAGGTAAAAGCATGGCTTAACAGTGTAGCCTTCTATGAGAGTACAGAGGTATTTGACGTTATTGAGAAAAATGCGATCGCATCTAAGATATTATTGTTGGAGGCTGATGATGTTACAAGACCTGACTATGGTTATTCAGATTCGGTGAGCGAGGGTGATAACAGGATTAAAACTGGGAATGATCGTTGGATATTAGGCACAGAAAAAGAGAGTTATTCTGATAATTTTTCCTGTTTTAGCTACTACTATTATGTGGCTGAAATAGTGACTCCGGCCCTGGCTGTTTTTCAATCTTCAAGTTTCGATGTCGGCATA
>CACZPL010000138.1 GCA_902783015.1 uncultured Lachnospiraceae bacterium | reverse complement strand
GCTCCATCTGCTGCTTTGTGATCCGCATCTGAATGAGCGCGGATACCACCGAGATGATCACCGTGGTCAGGATCACGAACATGGCCGGCGCAACCAGCGCGGGCGCATAGGAAAAGATCTGCGTTATATAAGCCAGTGAAAACAGGGAGGACAGCCCCGTGGTAAACACCACATCCAGCAACTGCTCCACCAGAAGCTTGACATGGCTCGCGCGGTTTGCAAGTTCACCTGCACCGTAGTCCTGGAAGAAGTTCGGCGGAAGTGAGAGGATCCGCATCATGGTCGCAGCCTCCACAGCCACACCGACACGGTTTTTCAGTCTCTCAACCAGCATATCCTTCACTGTCGTGAGCATGAGTGATGAAAGCGACACGCAGACAAGGAATACCGCTGCCGCCTTGAGTGCGCGCATGCTGCCGGACACGACGATATCGGAAAACAAAATCTCATTGATCTTCGGTGTCAGAAAGCCGATCAGCGTGACAGCAAGTGTCGCGATCACAATAAGCGCAACATCCGTCGACGTGATATTTCCCGCAATGAACCGCATAAGGCCGGCGATCCCGATTTTTCCCGATGGAAACGGCTTGTAGAAGGCGATCGCTTCCTTATCGATCAGATCCTCGTTTTTCCTGCCTGCCACGGTACGGCTTCCGGTCTTCGGATTGATCAGCATGTAGCCGGACATGCCATCGGGGACCAACGCAACAACGCTGCCGTCCTCCTTCAACGTCCCGAGCATCGGACCGGATGCATCCTTGTACCAGCCCTTTTCAAGCTGCACATTCCGTCGCATGATCCCGTGAGGCCGCATCAAATATTCCAGCGTCTCATTCATATCCTTGATGCTGTCCGGGACCTCTCTCGGTTTTATGTGATAGGCCTTTAAGATCTCGCCGATGGCATCGCTTGCAGCCTGCCTCTGATCATTCATGGCAGCGGAAAGTCTGCTTCCCATAACGATTCCGGCAGCCCTGACAAAGGAATCCTCAAAGGCTTCGTTGTCCGCCCGTATCCTGTCTTTTATCTGTTCGTCAAACCAACCCAAAACAATACCCTCTACTCGCTTGTTACCAATTTCGTGTAGGCTCCTTCAAGCGCCATCAGTTCCTCGTGTGTACCGCGCTCCACAACCTTGCCCTGATCAAACACGATGATCTCATCGCAGTCGCGGATCGTGGAAAGCCTGTGTGCCACGACAATGCAGGTGATACCTCTCATATTTACAGCATTCACCACATCATATTCCGTCTTTGCATCCAAGGCGCTCGTCGCCTCATCCATGATGATGATCCTCGGATCCTGTGCAAGCACTCTCGCAATCTCCAAGCGCTGTCTCTGTCCGCCCGAAAAATCGCGGCCACCCTCGGAAATGCGATAACGATAACCGCCGGCGCGCTGCATGATATCGTCATGGATCTGTGCGTCGCGGGCAGCGACCAGCATCTCGTAATCCTCGATGGTGCTGTCCCACATCTTGATATTGTTTTCTATCGTATCCTCAAAGAGCGTGATGTCCTGATCCACGACCGCAAGCGATCCCGTAAACACACTCTTGTTGATCTCATCAATACGTTTTCCGTCAAAGAGGATCTCGCCCTCCCAGGGCTTGTACAGACCTGAGATCAGCTTTGCAAGGGTGGATTTGCCGCAACCCGACGGTCCTACAAAGGCAACCCGTTTTCCCGCCGCAAGCTTCATGCTGAAGCCTTCGATCAGCGGCGGCGCAAGCTTTGAATAGCCGAAGGTGACATTCTTAAGCTCCACCTCGCCGGTCAGCTTGGCATAGGAGATGTTCTCATCGATCTCCTCCTCTGGGTATTCCACATCGACGGGGTACTTCATCACATCCTCGACGCGCTCCATCTCGGTGCGAAGCTCCTGGAGCTGCTGCCCCGCATCGATAAGCTTTTCCGCCGGCTGCATAAAGGATGTAAGGAATCCCTGAAAGGCCATCAGCATACCGATGGTAAACTGTCCGGTCATGCACAGATACACGCCGATGATCAGCACGATATTGTTTGCGAGAGCGGTCAGGATCGGAGGTATCAATCCCAGATAGCTGTTGAGCTTCATAAAGCGGACATTCTGCGTGTTCACGCTGGCCTGATATCCGGACCACTTTTCGAAAAAACCGTTTTCGGCGCCGCTCGCCTTGATAGTCTCGATCATCTCGATCCCCGAAACCGTGGCAGCCGAAAGCTTGCCGGCGTCGCGCATCATCACACGCGTGATGTTCACACGCTTATTCGAGATGGCACGCGCAACATAGATCTGTCCGAGCACGGAGATCACACCGATCAGCGAAAGCACTACCGAATAGCGAATCATGACGATGATATAAAAGATGAGCATGCAGGTCTCAAATACAAGCGGAGACAAGGTGTTCACCAATGTTCCCGCAATGTCCGCGTTCGAGGCCTGACGCTGTTGGATATCGCCGGCCAGCCGCTGTGAGAAAAACCGCATCGGCAGGCGCAGGATCTTCCACATATAGGTCATGTTTCCGACGATGGCCATCTTGCCGTCGATCTTGAAGGAATAGACCGCCTTGATCCAGGCGGCAATGACCTGCACGACAGCGCAGGCGGTCAAGCCGATCAAAAACGGGATCAGCCAGTCCGCATCATAACCCGTGAGCAGTCTGTCCATAAAAACGCGGGAAAAACCCGAAAGGAAGATCCCGGTGACGGAGGCGATCATTGTGGTCACCGATACAAAGGCCACCGCGCCTGCCGCGCCCTTTAATCTGCTCTTTGCAAAGGCGAGCATGCTCCCCTGCTTTCCGCAGGGTTCGAAGGTCTCCGACGGCTCAAACATCAGACAGATGCCGGTATAGCCGCTGTCAAACTGTTCATAGGTCATAGACACACTGCCCCGCGCCGGGTCGTTGACATAGACCTTATTGCCCTTAAATCCATCCACCACAATAAAGTGGTTAAATTCCCAATGAACGATCATCGGGAATTTGCCCACTTCCTTTAGTCTTTCCGGGTCGTAACGGTATGCCTTGGCCGTCAGGCCATGGCTTCTCGCCGCCCGCAGTATGTTCTTTGCATTTGAGCCGTCCCGGGATACGCCGCAGTCCTCTCGGATCTGCTCCAAGGGTAACCACTTGCCGTAATATGCCAGGATCATGGTAAGAGATGCCGCACCGCATTCGAGTGCCTCCATCTGCATCACGACCGGAACCTTGGCAACGCCCTTTGTGACCGGCTGTTTCAATGATTTTTCTGACATTGAGAATATCCTTAATTCATGATAAACGTAATGGGCGCAACGACCTCCGTTGTCCCGTCTTCATTATGAACCGTCAGCTCTCCCATGATCCCCCATATTAGAGTTCCCACGAGCAGGATCACGATCGCAGCGAGGGTGATCCAGACGCTCGGCGTTGTCACTCTGATATAGTCATCGAGCTTTTCCGGTGAGGATACCTTGTCTATGCTTTTCTGTCTGAAAAAACCTTTCATGGAAATACCTTTTTCTGATTAAACCAGTATATGTCCCTTGCCGATCATAAGCTTGTGGAAGCCCTTAAATGTGAGCGGGAAGAACAGCGGATTTGTGCCGCCGGCAACTGCCTCAACAGCATCATCATCAAGCTCGCCCTCCTGCTGCGCATGCGCGCTTAAGAATTTCTCAAATTCCTCCGCAGACGCCTCGCAATCATACTTTTTCAAAAATTCTGCCAAAGCCGCGCTGTCACCGATCTCGGTCACCTCTTTGTGCAAAGCCTCGGAAGCCTCGATCTCTTTGCAAAGTTCTTCAATCGTTTTCATATTGTAACTCCTTTCCGCCCGCAGGCATAAACAATCTATTTTTCCCCGTTTTCCCGCGCCGATCTTCTTCTGTCCATCTCGGGATGACTGTCGTAGAATTCTTTCTTGTCCTTGTACATGTCATCGTCCGCCGTCTGGATCGCCTTGTTGATATCATACTCTCCCGTACAGAATTCGGTGCCGACCGCAAAACTGACATCCGGCGTGTTATTTGCAAGCCCCTTGAGGCGAGAAACAAACTCCTCCACTTTTTCTTCTTCGATATCCGGACACAGGATCACGAATTCATCTCCGCCCGCGCGATAAATGTCATATCCGCCGAAGGCGATCTTCAACAGTGCCGCCGCACGCTTTAAGAGCATGTCACCGGTCTCGTGTCCCTGGTCATCGTTTACCGCCTTCAGTCCGTTCAGGTCGGCAAAGATAACACCCATGGTCTCCGGCTTATGCACTTCTCCCGAAGACAGACGTTCCAGTCTGTCGTTTAACGCGTTCCTGTTGCTCACCTGTGTCAGCTCGTCGATGGTACTCTTTAACTGAAGCCTGGATACCAGCTGATGGTTCGCAACGACCGTTGCGAGCAGGAAGGTTGAAAGCTCCAGCGTCTCCTTGATCTCCATCATCCTGTTTGTATCGTAGTTTGCCGCCCAGATAAAGCCCAGCAGTCTCTGATTATAACGAACAGCATATAAGATCAGATTTTTGATCCCGTTCTTTTTGAGTGAACTATACCATACGGGATCTCTCTCCTCGATCACCTTGAGATTCTCAAGGAGCAGGCAATCGCTCATGGCAAGATCTTCTTCCCACTTTTCGGCAATCTCGTACGGCGTGAGCTCCATCTGCTCCGCGAAGGTTTTCAGGTATTCCTTCTGCAACCCGCGCTCATTGATCAGCGTACATTTTCTGGTGCTTCTGTCCACCGTGAATATGGAGCATTTCTCCGCTCCGCAGAACTCTTTGATATAGCCGACCGTCCCCGCCATATCCTGATAGTAATCCCGTGCCTCGTGGAGCTTGATGCTGATCTCCATCACGGCATTTGCGATCTTCGGTGATTTCTGCGACATGAACTCTGTCTCCGCCTTGTCCGAATATGTGATGACATACAGGCAAAATGCGGTTCTTGCCACGTCCTCAGGTTTTTCTGTTTCCTCGAGCTCCGCAATCGGGAGATAAAAGCCCTTCAGCCATACCCCGCGGGCATTTACATAGGAATAAAGCGGCTGCTTCGTACTGCCGCACTTGTACACAAAGCTTTCGAAATTCAGATCCATCCAATAGTTTCTGTAAGGAATGCCGGGGTGAAACTCCGGCGCGTCCGGATTCATTTTAAGCATCCCCTCGTTTTGCTTATTGACAGCCATAAGCCGTATCTCACTGAAGTTCCCATCCTTCATGATATCAAAAGAGTACAAGCTTGCCAGTCCGTCAATCCCCTCGATCCAAGATAAATAATCCACAGCATTCTCCTCCTTTCAGCGGCACGAATCGATCCCGATGCGCCTTTATAACCCTATACTACATTTTATCTAATATGTAGTGCAAAGTCAATTGACGATTTGAATCCTCATACGGTATTTCACCTGCTCGGCTGCATTAAAGTTCCACTGCAATATCCGCTCCTCAGGCTCAAAGGTTTCGCGCAAAAATCGAATGCTCTGATGTGCCCCCTCCACCTGGGCATTTTCGGGGTCCTCGTTCCCGTAGATCGCAGCTTTTTTCGCGCCTGCTGCGATCGTTCCGGTTATGTCGGGGATCAGCCTTTCATTCATCCCGGAAAGCCTTTTCTCAACTCTTTCGGCGATTTTGATCGCTTCCGGCAATACCGAAGCCACACTGTGCGCAACCGAACGTACAAAAAACAGGACCATAGAAAAAAGCTGGCTGCACACCCCATTGCACAAAATGACATCATAGTGTGCCTTGGGGATCGCATCCGTAAGCATCTGCCCCGCAAGCAATGCTTTTTCAAACAGCCGATCGAGTGCGTTGTTCAGCACCGCATCAAAGGTATCCGCGGAAAGGTCTCTCCCCCTCTCGCTCAAGAAATCCAAAATCTGCCTGCAAAATGCTTCCATGTCCTGTTCCGTAATGCCCGTGAGAGATGCCTCTGTGAGGTTGATCTTTCCCCGTATTTCCGCCGGTAGATCATTAACCGCTTCACGCATCGCCGCAGCATCTACATCGATCAGCGTGATACGGTCAAAGCGAAGCTCCGCAAGCTCGATATCATTGCACCTGCCTGCGCCTATGACGGCGATACTTTCGCCCGCAAATTCATTGACAAGCGCCGTCAGTGCCTCGCGGTAATCCTTCCAGTCCTCACGTGCATTTTTCATTATAAACTTTTCCTTAAGCTGCCGGAAGATCTCTGTCATTTACTTCTCCCCTGCCGATAAGATTTCTATGCCTCCCATTATATCAAATTTCATTTCCGGATGCTATCCCAAAGCCACATCCAGGGCCATCATCAGACTGAAGCCCGTCGCAAAAGCGATGACGCCGACATTAGAGTGCTCGCCCACGGACATTTCCGGGATCAGCTCCTCCACGACAACATACAGCATGGCACCTGCGGCAAAGGCAAGGAGATACGGCATCGCCGGAACCACGAGACCGGCTATGAGGACGGTCAGGCCTCCGAAAACCGGTTCAACCGCTCCGGATAAAACGCCGAGCCAAAACGATTTCGGTTTGCTCTTTCCCTCAGCATAAAGAGGCATGGAGATGATAGCACCCTCGGGAAAGTTCTGGATCGCAATGCCGAGCGCAAGCGCGAGTGCCGCGCCGGCCGTGATCTTTTCCGATCCGCCTACCAGGCCCGCATATACAACGCCAACAGCCATACCCTCCGGGATATTGTGCAATGTCACGGCCAGCACCAGCATCACGAT
>CACZPL010000137.1 GCA_902783015.1 uncultured Lachnospiraceae bacterium | reverse complement strand
GGGCGTGACCGTAGACCAGTACATCATGGAATTAAAAAATCTGGGTCAGCAGGCTATGGAAAAGTTCTTGGACGGTGAGGACCCGAGCGAGAAGGTCAAGATTTATCGCGTCACCCCGGAGAATTATAAATATCTGGCACCTACAAGAAAAATGCTCATGGAGAAATTAAAATCTGCGGAGCTGCGGCAGCAGCATGTGGCAAAGCTGGCCGGAAAATGGGTAGACGAGGCATTGTTCGGACATTACTTCCATCACGGAGATCTGCATGCCGGTAATATCATGGTCAACGATAAAGCAGCGACGGTGCTTGATTACGGAAACGCAGCCCAGCTTACGGAAAATCAGATGAAGCAGATTGTAAAGCTGATGGCAGGCGCTGCTGTCGGAAAGTCCGACGTATTCATTCGTGATCTTGCCGAGCTGCTCCAAATGAACCAAACCCTGGTAAAGAATAAGAAGGGCAAGTTTGAGAAGGTGGATCAGCCGATCGAGATCACGGAGGAGCAGAAAAAGAATCTGAAGGAAAAGCTGGATGAGGTATTTAAGATCGGCGACGCAAGGGCTACGGGCGACAGGATCTTTATCGCGTTCATGAAGGCTCAGGAGGTGGGTATTAAGATTCCGTCGGAAATACAGAATTTCTCCGCCTGTGAACAGCGCTTGGAGAACACACTGACAGAGCTGAATGCACAAATTGTTTCTCTGCGCAAGCTGATCGCACAGCTGGATTCCCTGCACCCGCAAAGGGAACTTGATCATGTCCCGGTCGAGCTACGCATGCAGGGACAGATGTCAGGTTATCATGAAAGTGATATTGCAAGACTTGACGCGCAAATCAAAATGCATCAACCGGCGCATAAATTCGATCCACAGAAGATGGCGGAGGATTTGGAAAAAATGAAGCCGGCGGCCTTTGAAAAGAAGTATCTGGAGACTTCTGTCAAGGCGCAGGAGGATATGGTATCATTTGAGAAAAAGCTGAAGGAAAACTTCAAGCTGGATTACAAATCCTTCCTGAAAGAGCTTAAAGAGGCATATGCGAAGGTGTTCTCCTATGTGCGCGAGGGAAAAGAAATCCCGTCGGATCTTAAGAGAGAATGGGATAGCAAGTACAAATATACGATCATGGAGGGCTTGATCCAGGGCGGTCTGCCCGGAGGAGATCTGTTTGGCGATTACGAGGGACAGAAGACCAAGAAGTTTAAAGCAGCCTTTGAGCAATTTGATGGGGGTGCCTATGAAGCTTTCATGGAAATACTCGAAGTTCGGGTGCCGGCATGTATCAATGTGAAAAAAGATTATGATTCCTACAGAAAGGAAGCAAGCGGATGGTTTAACGGGAAGGCGACGGAGGCAGCCAAGAAAAAGCTGATCGATTCCTACAAACAGCAGGACGAACTTGAAAACCTGAATACGGGTTCGCTTGAGTACCTGAATTCGCATTTGCTTCCGTACACGGGGACGAACGGTCTCGCCGCAAAAAATATTGCTCACCTCATAGAGAGAGAGAAGGAGGGGAAGACAGCGACGAACTTAAGACCGGTCTTTTTAAAGGACAAGGAAGGAAATCTGCTGTTCCCGGATGCCGTGAAGCTTTTGATGGAAAAATATGAAGCATTTAAGCCGTATGAGAATGTAAAGCGGCATAGTTCTCAGGAAGCGATGATGGAGAAATACGGACGTGAGCTTATATCAGTCTACAACATCCTGCAGGATTACGCCGCTATGGAAAAGAGTAAGACACATGTGGAGCCGGGACTTGCGGAATATTTTAAGCTCAACCCGAAAATGAAAACAGCTCTGCAGGATTTCAGACGTGCGCAGGAGCAGTGGCTGAAGGCCCGGGTGAAAGGCAAGGGAATCGCCGAGGCGGAAACGCAGATGCTCTTTGCAAGAAAGGAGTTTACGGAGCTTTACAAGCCCGTGGCTTTGAAAAAGCTGAAGGAGATGAAAGAGGGAAGAAAACAAGCAATTTCCGATGTGCCGCTCAAGGATTTCATCGGTGCGATGATGGAAAAATTCACTTATGGAAAAATGTTCAAAGTGTTTAAGTTCAGCGCAATGGATTATATGCCGAAGGGCGAGGAGCTTCCCGAGGAGTACAAAAAAGAGATGGGAATCAAGGAACAGAAAAACGATGAATAAGCCGAAGGAAAGGAGTCGGACATGGATGAGCAGCATATAGAGGAAGACCGAATCCGGAAGAATGAAATAAAAAACAAAAAGCCGGATTACTACGATCTTGGATTGAATCACATTCAGGCGCCGCAGATCAAGGAATTTAAGCAGCCTCAGCAGAACGTACAGGAAGATGTAAATGCACAGATGAATGAACAGCCGGAGATCCATGCACCCGCACCGCTTGCTGAGAATGCGGAGATTACGCTTTCCAAGGTGCCGATTCCGAGAAACATGCGGGATGCCGTAAAAAAACTTCTTGCCTGGAAAGACCTGAAAAAAGAGACCTCACAGAAGGTATATGATAAGGCAGAGGCGTTCTTGGGTGCAAAGACGGATGCGGCC
>CACZPL010000136.1 GCA_902783015.1 uncultured Lachnospiraceae bacterium | reverse complement strand
ATCTCAAAGCCCTTCTCGAGAGAAAGTGCATATTCCTTGATATAATGCTTCCAGATCTGGGTACGCATATCCGTGTCCGGTGCGGGAAGATCCATGCGGACCACCGGTTCTCCGGTCAGGCTTCCGGTCTTTAAGATCTCCGGCAGCTTCTCGCTGCCGGTAATGAGCACCGGAAACAGTGCGCTCAGTCGGAGCAGCTCCTTGAGCAGCGATGCGGCGGTTTCGCTTTCGAGGTTCTCCTCGGTGGCATCGGTCAGTAGCACAGCTGCCTGTTTGGTGTGCGCATAAAAGGAAGCGCTCTCACAGACCTCGGAGACAAGACCCGTAAACTGCGAGATGAGCTCCCGCAGGGAAATCCTGTACAGGGCGCGTTTGTTCTTTTCACAGGCAAAAAGGCAAACCCTGGTGATGACAGGTTCGTCCTTGCCGCAGATGTATAACGCCGGAAGCTGATCATCCTGCTTCATAAGGGAAGAAAGCGCCTTTGCTTCGTTTTCAAAGAACACAGGCATTTTGGAAGCTTTTTCCAAAACCTGCATCAACGGACCGGTTTCCCGCTCCTTCTCGTGAAAGAAATCGAGAGCCGCCGATGTCAGGATCAGCCTGGTGCGAAGGGGAAAGCTCTCGTTTCTCTCCGCTTTGATAAACAGGCTTCCGAACAGTCCGCGCTCCTCCGAGAGGATATCCTCCGCGGAGGGGAGCTCCGAAGCCTCAAATGCGTGCCCGATGACGGAAAGTGCCATGCCAAGCGTCGGTTCGGTGCTTTGGATATCGTCCTGCAAAAACCCGAACACGCGCTCGTAGGCTCTGTTTTCGTGACACATATAGGAAAGCACAAGGATTACGGTCTCCGCATCTGTGAGACCGTAATCCTCCTTTAACTTTTTCACGGGTAAAAACACCTTGGCCGGTGTCTGTTCTTCTCTGCCGGCAATGTGGGAAAAAGCATCCTCACGGAACTCGCCGAGCACGTAAAAGTAGCGGTCGACCTCGCGGAGCATGGGATGGTTCACAAAGTAGTTTACCATCTCATCCTCCGTGATCGCGACACCTCTCGAAAAGAGGTTGTCCTCCGTGCCGAGCCCTTTCCTTCCGGCGTAGTCCTCGAGAAGCATCTCGCACAGCGCACAGTAATCCTTCATGGATTGCGCTGTGTCCTCGTATGCCGTCCCTGCCAGGCTTTTATCAAAATAATCTTCGTATCCGTACATATTCTTTATTCAACTCCGGTGTCGGCTGTAACTTTTACAAACCGTTTTGCGTGCATTTGCCGGATCATGAAATCCGCACTGTCTCTGTACCATGCGTGGAAAATATCGCTGACGGTACGTGCGTGACTGTCTTCCTTTACCTTCTCATAGGTATCCGGGATCACGCCTCTGTACCGGTCAAACAGAGACATTTGACTGTTGTAGGATGCAATGATCCGTTCCAGCATATCGCGTTGTTTCTTGTCGTTTGCTCCCTCGCCCTTGGAATTGCTGAGGAAGCGCTTGCAGCGGATGACCACAACACGGAAGGAGTGCATCATATCCGCGCAGGCATTCTCGAAATCTGCCGAATCCGAAGGAAGAACTTGATCCGCACGCTTGTTGGTGGTACGCATGAGCCGGATCAAACGATCCATCTCCTTCACGTCCTCGGGGCGATTGGCCGCTTCGATCTCATCGGGCTTTCTGTCTTCGAAGATGTCGATCCAGTGCTCCACCTTTGTAAAGTCATTGACGTCCGCGCCGAAATCCTTTTCTTTGATTTTTTCCCCCTTGGCTGTCGCAAGCATACCGGGATCGATCTTTCTGTCGTAAACCGTCAGTGCCGTGGAGCCCGGTAAATCCTGCTCCGCATAAAAGTAGACATCCTGGAACGGGACCTGCAGATGCTTGATCCCTACCTTGTCAAAATAGATACGTGCCATGCGGACACTGGTATAGGTCTGGGTATAGGCGTACTCCGCAATGCTCCGCAGTCTGCGCACCTTGCGCCGTACCTGGGTCTCCACCACATCGTGACCGCGGAACTGTCTCCCGGTCAGATACTGGTCGCACAGCCCGCCGAGAAGGGTGAACTTTTGCAGGAGGCTCCACATCTGCTGATCCTGGATCATGGAATCCTGTGTAGTCAGAGGAGCGCCGAGATCCTTCTGGATCAACAAGAGCTCATCGATGATCGGCTGCAGCTCCTCACGCACCTTCTTGCTGGCATATTTTCGTTCGACGGTATTAAATACCACACGTTGTTTCTTACTCTTTAAGGGATGTTCCTTACCGAATTTATCATATCGGTGTTTGATCCCCTGTTCATCGGTCTCGACCCGATCGCCTTCTTCAAGCACATATTTTTTCTGCTTGACGACCTTGTTCACCCACCAGTTGAAGCCATTGGAATTGCAATCCTGAAGCCATGCACAGAGATTCAAAAGCTCTGAGAGCGGTCCGTCCATGGACTTGGAGGAATGCAGAGGCTCCTGCTCCGGCGGTTCCTCGGGCTGTTTGGGTTCCTGCTCCTTTTGAGCTTCTCCGTCCTTGATGGGCTTTCCATCCGCGTCAAGGTGTTCGATCTTCTCGCCCTCTCCCTTAAATACAAATTTGTCTCCGGGATTGACGAGCTGGGTCCTTTTCAGGAAGTCGGCGTCATAGTATACGGCCTCCGTGGACTGTCCGTTTCCCGTATAATTCTTCAGGAAACCGCATGACTTGATCTCGCGACTCAGGCTCTCGAACTCCTGGTATTCCGGGATGTTGAGCTCGCCGGCGGAATTGGAGGATTTGGCACGCTCCTCCATCGTCTCCTTGGTCGCGGCTCCCTTATAGGATTCCTCGGAATAATCTGCTATAAAATTGGGATGACTGAAATGACTCCGCTTTAAGGCCAGGAACTTACCAAGATCCTCCAATAAGTGAATTCGTCCTTCCACCTTATTGTAAAAGCTGTCAAAGGGTATATCGTCCGGAAGCGGTTTTTTCCGGTCGTCTGTCTTGTAGAGCTCCAATTCATGTTTGGCCTGCTCCGCGGCCTTGCAGAGGACAACCAGTCCCTCGAAGTTTTGCAGGATCTTGGCGTCTGTCAGATCGTCGAGGATGGTTAAGGGCTCCTTCATAAAGTATTCCAATCTGCTCAGCTGCTTATCGCTCGGGCTCAGATCATCCCCCTGAGCTTCTCCGAGCAGTACGGGCGGTACGTCTTCGTAGGCTGGAAGATTATGCGCCAGCTCGCGAAGCTGCGTACGGGCCTGTACGGCATTCGGACTCTTCTGCTGTTCAAATTCCGCCAGAGTCTGCACTTTTCCGGTCAGAATATAGTTTACGAACAGGGATTCCTTTTGCTCCACGCGTGCGGCATAGGTTTCCTTTTTCGCGTCGGCAAGCCCCTTCTGATAGCTTGCGCTGTTTGCATCATCCTCCTCGTAGACCGCGTCGGCTTCATATCCGTAGCCCTTGGTCATACGTTCGACCATGCGCATTTTCTTTGATTCCGGACTATACTTGCGCAGCATGGCCCTGCTGAGCAGCAACAGATATTCCATCAACGGACCTTCCGAATATCTGGATATCTTGGACAGACGTTTTTCAAGGACTGCCGTGTCGAAGGTACGCTCCTCATCCTCCACTCTGTAGAGCAGCTGGTAATACGGATGGGCGATCAGCTTCATCCGGTGGTCGGCAATGGTCATATAGTCGCGGATGGCTTTCGCCTGTGCCATGGCATTGTTTTTCTTTTTATCGGAGATCTGATAACCGCTCTTGATCATGGTAGCATAGGTCTCTTCTAAGCTGAAATTGACCGCGGGTACCGAAAGCGTGACCAGATCGGGATAGTGATTGATCAGGTATTCGTCGCTGGTATTGTCGTAGACGGAAAGATCCATTTTCAGGAAACCGTCCACGAGATCCTTATACATTTTGCTTCGCACATTGTTGTCGGGGCTGAAGAGATTCAGCAACAGATCCATATTGCGCTTTACGGATTCTTCATCGTCTCCCACATCGATTCTGTCATAGGCGCTGTTGATCAGGTTTTGGTCATCCTTCAGCTCGATCATCGGAAACTCTTTCAAGAGCCGGCCTGCTGCTTTTTTCAAGGCCGCCAACTTCTGTTGATAATTGTATTCCTTCATGTCGAGCGAGATTTTCGCACGTTCGCCTACGCCCCTGCGGAAGGCGGCATTCTTTTCGAAGCCGGACCGAAGAAGCGGTTGCATATCCACATCCCCGAGATGCTCGACGGTCTCGTCATGTCCGTCAAAGAGATATTCGACGGCAGCCATCTTTCTGCCGACACCGGTAAATTCCTCATTGAGTCGTTCCGCAGTAAGCGCATCCTCATCCTGAGTCGCCCTTTGCAGATAGCCCATCATGGTAGTCTTGCCGTCCGTCTTGAAATTGACACGGAAGTCCGAATGTAAAAGCATATTTACATTGATCAGATAAGCTGCGTCGTCGGGACCGCCGACTTTATAGTTCTTGGCAATCTCATCGGCTTTTGCCAGGTCGAATTCTTCACCCAGGAAGTCTCCGTCCGTATGCATATGCTGATAATACGGATTCCCGATCTGCTTGAGTTTTAAGAGCAGAAATTGCTCCATATCACGCATCATGTTTCGGATCGCCACGAGCTTTACCTTCGTCTCGGGCTTCAGCATATCCGCGTTATCCGGGTCGGAATACACCTTGAGCTTTTCGTCCGCCGAACGACCGTATTTACAGATGGCATAGAGCAGATTGAAATTGTCGATCAGCGCATCGTCGCCTTCCGCAATACAGTCCACGAAGGAGAGGTTTATATTTAAGATCTCATCCAGGGGCATATTCGGATCGCCGTTGATATTAATATTACGTATGGCATCCTTTACTTTATCGATCCGACTGGTCAGATATCTGCGCTGTTGAGCTTGCATCTTGTATTCATCGGTCTTCTT
>CACZPL010000135.1 GCA_902783015.1 uncultured Lachnospiraceae bacterium | reverse complement strand
CTTAACCTCGTCATCTGTCAGATCACGTACTCTGGTATCAGGATTCACCTTTGCTTCTTTTAAGATTCTCTCTGCTGAGGGTCTGCCGATACCGTAGATGTAGGTAAGGCCGATCTCAACACGTTTTTCTCTTGGTAAATCAACTCCTGAAATACGAGCCATGTAAATATACCTCCGTTTAAAATGCTTTACATGATTGAAATAAACTCTGCCCCGAGTCGATCAACAAACGGTTACAAGTAGCTTTGTTATTAGGTAAAAACACCATCGGGGAATGATGGTTTTACCATATAACAAAGGTGAAATGGTACTCGTGTCCGCCTGTCTCCTTGTATGCGCGCCGGTGTAATGACTCACCAACGCATAAATCAGTACGCGGATCTTTCATCTACGCGTACTTCAGCCGCTTACAGTTTTTTCAGAAAAGGATTAACCCTGACGCTGTTTGTGCTTCGGGTTCTCGCAGATAATGCGAATACTGCCTTTTCTTTTAATGACTTTGCACTTGTCGCAAATCGGTTTTACTGATGCTCTAACCTTCATTAAAACGCACTCCTTCCCTTTATTTTGCGAACTTATCCGAAAAAAAGCCCGCTACGAATGAATATCATACCATTCTTTCGCAAATAATGCAAGAAATATTTTTATTTTGCTCTCCACGTGATACGTCCCTTGGTAAGGTCATAGGGTGAAAGCACAACAGTCACCTTATCGCCGGGAAGGATCTTGATATAATTCATACGCAGCTTGCCGCTGATGTGCGCAAGCACCTTCAGTCCGTTCTCAAGTTCCACCTGGAACATGGCGTTCGGAAGCTTTTCAAGCACAACGCCTTCCATCTCGATTTCATCTGCCTTTGGCATATCCATTTCCTCCTAAAGTTCAATACCGTCTGCCCGGGATAATATCACGGGACTGTTCTTAGTTATCAAAACCGTGTTTTCATAATGTGCCGAGATCTCTCCGTCGGCCGTCGTCACGGTCCATCCGTCATCCGAAAAGTTCACATCGTAGGTTCCCAGATTGTTCATGGGTTCGATGCAGATCACCATACCGGGTTTCAGCTTCGGCCCCTTAAAGAATGTGGGAAAGTTCGGAACATTCGGTTCCTCATGCATGCTCGTGCCGATCCCGTGTCCGGTCAGGGCCCGTACGGAACCGTAACCGTTCCTTGTCACACAGTCGAACACCGCTCTTGAGATATCACCGATGTGATTGCCGGGGATGCACATCTTGAGGCCCTCGAAAAAGCTCTCCTTTGTGACCCTGAGCAAGCGCTCCGCCTCGGGACTGATCTGTCCCACCCCGTAGCTTCTCGCGCTGTCGCAGTGATAGCCCTGGTATTCCACCACGGTGTCGAGGCTTACCACATCGCCCTCGGCAAGGATCCGTTCCTTCTTCGGGATGCCGTGTACCACCTCGTCGTTGACCGAGATGCACACCGCTGCCGGATATCCTTCATAGCCGAGACAGGCCGGGTTACCTCCCATGCTGCGCATGGTCTTCTCACCGATCTGATCCAGTTCGTAGGTTGAGATCCCGGGGCGGATCGCCTTTCGCATTTCCTCATGTGCGGTGGCGAGGATGCGTCCCGCCTCCGCCATCAAGGAAATCTCACCCCGTGATTTGAGTGTGATCTTCATTTATTTCCTAACCCAGGATATCCGTGATCGCCTTGAACACGTCGTTCATATCCACGGTTCCGTCTACCTCTTTCATCTTGCCCTTCTTCTCATAGTAGTCGATGAGGGGCTGGGTCTGATTGTGGTAAACCTCAAGTCTGTTCAAAACCGTCTCCGGCTTGTCGTCGTCTCTTAAGATGAGCTCCTTGCCGCAGGTATCGCAAACGCCTTCTACCTTCGGAGCGTTGTACTTGATGTGATAGGTTGCACCGCAGCCCACACAAGCACGTCTGCCGGACATACGGTTTACGATGTTCTCATCCGGAACCTCTACGTTGATCGCATAGTCGATATCCTCGCCGTTTGCGGAGAGTGCCTTATCGAGTGCCTCTGCCTGCGGGATTGTACGCGGGAAGCCGTCAAGTACATAACCCTTCTGTGCATCCGCCTCCTTGAAGCGATCCATGATCAGGTCTACAACGAGCTCATCCGGTACGAGCTCACCCTTGTCCATGTACTCCTTGGCCTTTGCGCCGAGCTCCGTGCCGTTCTTGATGTTTGCACGGAAGATATCTCCGGTGGAGATGTGCGGGATCCCGTACTTTGACGCGATCATCTTTGCCTGTGTACCCTTGCCTGCGCCCGGAGCGCCTAACATTATAATTTTCATAAAACGTTACCTCCTCATATTCTCTTTTATAACGCGGAATAGGAATGTGCAAAAAAACACATTCCTTTCCGTATCGTTCCTGCGATTAATCAAGTAAGAAGCCGTTGTAATTTCTCACAACCATCTTAGACTCGATCTGCTTAATTGTCTCAATTACGACACCCACGATAATGATCAGTGATGTTCCGCCGAAGCTGACATCCGCACCGAACCAACCGTTGAAGAAGATCGGGATCAGAGCGATGATGCAAAGTCCGCAGGCACCGATGAATACGATGTAGTTCAGGATCCTGTTCAGGTATTCCTGGGTCGGCTTGCCCGGACGGATACCGGGGATGAAACCGCCGCCCTTCTTCATATTGTTTGCAACTTCCATCGGATTAAAGGTTACCGATGTGTAGAAGTATGCGAAGAAGAATACCAGAAGGATGTATACCACAAGACCGATGCTGGCCATGGGGTATGCCTTGTTAAACCAGTAATTTGAGTTCATACCGCGCAGGATCTTTGCCCAGGTTCCGCTTGTCTTTAAACCGAACAGGTTGATCACAACCGCCGGAACAGACATGATGGAAGAAGCAAAGATGACCGGGATCACGTTGGAGGTGTTTACATTGAGCGGGATATGGCTTGCGTTTCCGCCGACCATACGGCGCCCCTGCACCTTCTGCGCATACTGTACCGGGATCTTTCTGACACCGTCCTGAAGAAGGATGGTGAGAACCACCGTTACTACGATGACTGCGAGGATGATCGCGCCTGCGATCACCTGATCCACAATGTCGTTGCCCTTGATGAACTTCTCAAACAGGTTCTGGAAATCACTCGGCATACGGGATACGATATTGATCAACAGGATGATGGAAATACCGTTTCCTACGCCGAACTCGGAGATCTTCTCACCGAGCCACATTACAAATGCACTACCTGTGGTAAGTGCGATGATCGTTACCGGGAATGCAAGTGCCGGCTTGATCGTGTAGTAGTTACCTCTCTCGAAACCGATCGCAAGGCCCAAGCCCTCGATCACGGAGAGGAAGATTGTCACATAACGTGTGATCGCAGTAATCTTCTTTCTGCCGTCATCACCGTCTCTCTGCATCTCCTCCAAAGCCGGAATGGCGATGGTGAGCAGCTGGATGATGATGGAGCTTGTGATATACGGTGTAACGTTCAGCGCGAAGATGGACATCTGCGTGAACGAACCACCCGTAAAGGATGCCAGGAAGCTGTTGGACTCACCCAAGGTGTTCTCCAGGTATTCCTGAACAGCAGCCACATCCAATCCCGGAAGCGGGATCAATGAACCCAGTCTCGTCACAACAAGGATGAAAAAGGTGAACAGCAGGCCTCTGCGGATCTCCTTAACCTTGAATGCGTTAAAAAAGGTTTTGAACATGCTAGATCACCTCGACTTTTCCGCCGGCAGCCTCGATCTTTTCCGCTGCAGACTTGCTTACCGCATTTACCTTCACAGTAAGCTTTTTCGTGATATCTCCATTTCCTAAAATCTTCACGCCATCTGCAACCTTCTTGATGATTCCGCTCTCAAGTAAGCTCTCAGCGGTCACTTCTGCGCCGTTGTCAAACTTCTCAAGTGCGGATACGTTGATTGCTATGATCTCTTTATGATTTCTGCAGGTGAAACCTCTCTTCGGGATTCTTCTGTAGAGAGGCATCTGGCCACCCTCGAAGCCCGGACGCGGTGCGCCTGAACGAGCCTTCTGACCCTTGTGTCCCTTACCTGCGGTTTTGCCATTTCCTGAACCATGTCCACGGCCTCTTCTGAAAGCGTCGCTTTTTACTGCGCCCTCAGCCGGCTTTAAACTTGACAAATCCATGACTGTTCCTCCTTCTATCTAAGTATATTAAGCTTCTTCAACCTTGACCATGTAGCTCACCTGGTCGATCATGCCCTTTGTTGCAGCGTTGTTCGGAAGCTCAACGGTCTTGTGCATCTTGGTAAGACCAAGAGCCTCTACCGTCTTCTTGTGCTTCGGCTTAGCGCTGATCGGGGACTTTACTAATGTAACCTTTAACTTATCTGCCATTTTTACTTACCTCCTAGTTCAAGATCTCATCAACAGATCTTCCGCGGAGCTTTGCGATCTCCTCGGGAGCCTTGATCTTAGCGAGACCCTCAATGGTTGCAAGCACAACGTTCTGCTTATTGTTTGAACCAAGTGACTTGGTACGGATATTCTTGATACCTGCAAGGTCAAGCACGGAACGAGCCGGGCCGCCGGCGATGATACCGGTACCTTCGGGAGCCGACTTGAGGAGTACTCTTGAGCTGCCGTACTCACCTGTCCAGTCATACGGAATACTTCCGTTCTCGTTGATCGCTACTGTAACCAGCTTCTTGGTTGCGTCTTCCTTGCCCTTACGGATAGCTTCGGAAATTTCGGTTGCCTTGCCGAGACCGGCGCCGACATGACCGTTTCTGTCGCCAACCACTACCAATGCAGCAAATCTGAAATTACGACCGCCCTTCACGACCTTCGTAACACGCTTGATTGCTACGACGTTTTCTTCTAACTCATTGTCGAGCTTTTTGGGATCTATTATCTCACGCTTCATGTGTCGTTTTTCCTCCTTTTAGAATGTAAGTCCAGCTTCTCTTGCTGCATCTGCTAAAGCTTTAATTTTACCCTGATATATGAAGCCGCCTCTGTCAAAGACAACCTCTTTGATGTCTGCATCGAGTGCGCGCTTTGCGATCACCTGACCGAGGTACGCAGCAGCTGCAACATCGTTGGTCTTATCAAGCTGATCCTTAACATCCTTCTGGGTTGTGGATGCGGACACCAAGGTCTTGCCGACTGTATCATCAATAATCTGAGCGTACATGTGATTATTACTTCTGAATACAGCAAGTCTTGGTCTCTCAGCAGTACCGCTG
>CACZPL010000134.1 GCA_902783015.1 uncultured Lachnospiraceae bacterium | reverse complement strand
GAAACCATTCAGCAGTCGAGGCGGCAGCCTCTGAAACGGAGTTTGACATGCATACGGACTCGGAAGACAAGAGAATATACCTGCTTCGGGAAGAAGCCCCGGTGCGCGCCGTAGTAAAGCTCGGTGTGCCGCTCATTGCCGGCATGTTCATCATGGTGCTTTACAATCTGGTGGACACGTATTTTATCGGGCTGATGAAGGACGATTACCGCCTTGCGGCGGTCAATCTTGCCTATCCCGTGATGATGGTCATGATCGCCATCTCCAATATGATCGGCACGGGAGCGTCCTCGCTGATCGCGCGGAGTCTCGGTGCGGGGGATACGGAAAAGGCAAATCATACGGTCACGACCGGCTTTTTCCTCACGGTGGTAAACAGCGCGATCGTCTGTGCGGTCGGGCTGTTCTTTTTGCGTCCGATCGTCACCCTGCTCGGCGCGAAGGTCAATACCTTCGACTACACGGCGCAGTATGTGCAGGTGCTCTTTATCGGGAGCATCTTTACCATGGGCAATTACACCTTCGGGCAGCTGCTTCGAAGCGAGGGCTCGGTGCGGTACTCGGTGCTCGGCATGGTGCTCGGAACCATCGCAAACATCGCGTTAGACCCGCTGTTCATCTTCACCTTCGGCATGGGGATCCGCGGGGCGGCCATCGCAACGATCCTCGGAAATGCCGTGGGCATGGTGACCTCACTGCTGTTTTATGTACGCGGAAAAACCCTGCTTTCGCCCAAGCTTGCCTACATAAAGCCTACGGCCGAGATCCTGAAGGAGATCTTT
This sequence comes from uncultured Lachnospiraceae bacterium, assembly GCA_902783015.1. Lineage (GTDB taxonomy): Bacteria > Bacillota > Clostridia > Lachnospirales > Lachnospiraceae > Coprococcus_C. The sequence continues at coordinate 14,195 of CACZPL010000134.1, read as the reverse complement.
TGGGTGGGGGTGCCGGCAACCTTGGAAACCCTGCTCAGCTCGGCGGCCTACATTGTGAATAACAATCTTGCTGTGGCCTACGGGGAACTGACCGTGGCGGCCATAGGCGTGGCGCAGAAGATCCTCTCCGTCGGGAACTATGTGTACCAGGGCTTTGCGGCCGGTACGCAGCCCATCATGGGGTACAATTACGGCGCGAAAAACTACCCGCGCATGATGAAGGTCCTAAAGGCGGGACTGCTTGTGGTGACCGGCACGGAGCTTTTCATCATGGCGGTGTTCGGGATCTTTGCACCGCAGCTCATCGATATCTTTACGGATACACCGGAGGTGGTGGAGATCGGCAGCCGCGTGCTTCGCACCGTGATGCTCATCCTGCCCTTTGTGGGCAGTGTCTCCATGAGCCGTATGTCGTTCCAGGCCATGGGCAAACCGCAGTATGCCTTCGTGATCACGCTGGTCAGACAGCTCTTCCTCTATGTGCCTCTGCTGCTCTTGCTCGATCACTGCTTCGGCTTTACGGGTATGCTCTTTGCGCAGCCCGTGACGGAGTTCATCATGGCTGTCGTGTCGGTTTCCATGCTTGCAAGGTTTATAAAAAGCGCGGAAACTCGTTGAAAACGGAAAGTGAATTTGATATAATGGAAATGCTATCCAAATGGGGGAAATGGGCAAAGAATTGAAGCAGGCAGGAGGTTATGCATATGTTTGGAGTGTATTTCGGAAAATATCTGGCGGAGAAGGGTATCATTACCTCAGAAGAATATAAAAAACTGTACGAAACCACAAAAAACAGCCGGGTAAAGCTCGGCTTGCTCGGCGTGGAGAGCGGACTTCTCACACAGGAGCAGGCAGACGAGATCAACCATATCCAGCAGCAGGAGGACAAGCGTTTCGGCGATATTGCCATTGAAAAGGGCTATCTGACCGACGAAGACGTGTCCGATCTTTTGGACAGACAGGGCGACGCGTATCTCCTCTATATTCAGGCCCTTACCGAGGGCGGCTTTCTGACACTCGATGAGATTCAAAAGGAGCTTGTCGGCTATCGCAAGGATCGCCACATCACGACCTTTGATCTCGAGGCCATCAAAACCGGAGACATCGACCGTATCGTTCCCATTTTCTTAAAAAGCGATGAGATCCCGGCATTTCTCAAGGAATACATTGCGCTGACAGCGCGTAATTTTGTCCGCTTTGTGGATCGTTTCTTCCGCATGGGACATATAGAAAAAGTAAACGAATATACCGCGGCACGCTATGCATCGCAGCATCTGACGGGTGAACACCGTTTCTATACTGCGTTCTGCGGCGAGCAGGAGGGAATCGATGAGCTGGCCAAGGAATTTGCCAAGACCAGCTTCTCCGTGACGGAGACGGAGAATATCGACTCCTTAGACGCGGCAAATGAGTTCCTGAACGTTAACAACGGACTGTTTTCCACGGGGCTCGGCGCGACGGGCGCAAACATCGTGCTCGAGTCGCCGCAGAAGCGCTACGAGAAGACAGTGATCCGTTCCGGAAACACAATGTACAAGGTGCCCTTCTTTGTGGAGGATCGGGAGATCAACCTGATCATCTGCGTGGGTGAGGACTGGAGATTGGAGTAAAAATGTTTGGAGTTTATTTCGGAAGACATCTGATGGAACGGGGCGCCATCACGGAAGAGCACTATGAGGGCTTGCTTGAGGCCACCCGGAATTCAAAACTGAAAATGGGCTTTCTGGCTGTGGAAGAGGGCATGATGACCCCGGAGCAGGCAGAGGAGATCAACCGTCTGCAGCAGCAGGAGGACAAGCGCTTCGGAGATCTCGCAATCGAGATGGGTTATCTGACGGAGGAAAACGTGTCGGATCTTCTGGATATTCAGGGAGATTCCTACCTGCTCTTCGTCCAGACGCTGATCGAGAGCGGATTGATGGATATGGCACAGCTTCAGGAATACCTGGCGGATTTCCGAAAGGAAAACAACCTTTCGGTGCGGGAGCTTGAGGATTTCAAGACCGGTGATGTGGACCGGATCATCCCCATCCTGTTAAAGGACGGTTCCATGTCCAAGGAGGTAAAGGATTACATCTGTTTAACCTCCCGTTTTTTGGTGCGTTTTATCGACCGCTTCTTCCGCATGGAGAAGCCGGAACGCGTGAACGAATATATTGCGGACAATATCGCCTACCAGACGATCCGCGGAGACAAGGAGTACTTCACGGCCTTCTGTGGCAGTGTGGAAGAGCTTGATACCATCGGTTGGGGCTTTATGAGCGGCCTCCTTCCGCCGGGCGAGACCATCAGCTACGATGTGCTCGATGTGGCGGGCGAATACTTAAATGTCAACAACGGTGTCTACGTGACGGGCCTGGATAAAGAGGGCGTCACGGAACGTTCGGATTTCCCGGTGATGCGCGCCGTGCCGACCAAGATCACCTCTACGGGCGAGATGTACCGCGTGCCGCTCTTTATCGAGGGTATGCTGGTGGATCTGATCGTGTGCTTCGGAGAAGGCTTTAGCGAAGAAGTATTATAAATGGAAAAGAAAACCAAAAACCTGCTCATCCTGATCGGGGCGCTTTTGATCTGTATTGTGGTGCTCACCGTGATCCTGCTGGTGCAGACCGCGGGCAGACGCGATACGGAGCCGGCGGATACGGAGAGCATTGCCGTGCAGGTGGATGAGACGGAACAGACAACTGAGAATACGGAAGAGCAGACTGCAGATCAGCAGACGGAGCGTGCGGCGAGTGAGCAGGCAGATACGGAACAGGAACCGGCAAAGCCGGCGGTGCACGCGCAATCCGCATTAAATACGGGAAAGCTGACCGAGGCCGGAAACGGCTACGAGGGAACGAAGGGCAGCAGCGACTATAACTACGGCGAAGCCCTGCAGAAGTCGCTGCTTTTTTATGAGCTTCAGCGCTCGGGCGCACTGCCGGACGAGGTTCGGTGCAACTGGCGCGGCGACAGCGGGCTTTCGGACGGCGCGGATAACGACATCGATCTGACCGGCGGCTGGTACGACGCGGGAGATCACGTGAAGTTCAATCTGCCCATGGCCTACTCCGGCGCCATGCTTGCCTGGTCTTACTATGAGGATAAGGATGCCTACGAAGAGAGCGGGCAGAAGCCCTATCTGCTCGGGGATCTGAAATGGGTGTGCGATTACCTGGTCAAGTGTCATCCGGAGGATGAGGTCTATTACTATCAGGTGGGAGCCGGCGGTACGGACCACAGCTGGTGGGGGCCTGCCGAGGTCATGAATATGGAAAGGCCTTCCTACAAAGTGACCAAGGATGCTCCGGGGTCCGCGGTGACCGCCGAGGCGGCAGCCTGTCTGGCGGCAGCCTCCATGGCCTTTGCGAAGGAGGACAAGGCTTTAAGTGCCGAGTACTTAAAGCACGCAAAGAGCCTCTATGCATTTGCGGACAGTACAAGGAGCGATGCCGGCTATACGCAGGCAAACGGCTTCTATGATTCCTGGAGCGGTTTCTACGATGAGCTTGCCTGGGCGGGGGTCTGGCTGTACCTTGCCACGGGCGAGGATAGTTATTTGAAAAATGCGGAAAGTGCCTATACGCAGGCAAATGCGGATTACAACTGGGCGCTTTGCTGGGATGATGTGCACATCGGCGCGGCCGTGCTGCTTGCGCGCATCACAAAAAAGGATGTCTATAAAAACGCGGTGGAAAAGCATCTCGACTACTGGACCACGGGAACCGGCGGGGAGCGAATCACCTACACACCGAAGGGGCTTGCGTGGCTTGACTCCTGGGGGTCGCTTCGTTACGCCACCACCACGGCATATGTCGCAGCGGTGTACAGCGAGTGGGACGGCTGTGATAAGGCAAGGCAGAAGACCTACTTCGACTTTGCGGTGAGTCAGGCGGAATACGCGCTCGGGTCTACGGGCTTTTCCTACCAGATCGGCTACGGAGAAAGCTATCCCGTGCATCCCCATCACCGGACGGCACAGGGATCCTACTCCAATAACATGAACGAGCCCGCGGATGCAAGGCACACCTTGTACGGTGCCCTGGTGGGCGGGCCGGATGCGAACGACGGTTACACCGATGAGGTGTCAAACTATAATACAAATGAGGTGGCCTGCGATTACAACGCAGGGTTCACGGGTCTTCTCGCAAAGCTCTACACGAAGTATCACGGACAGACCATAAAGGACTTCGGCGCCGTGGAGGAGATCACGATCCCCGAGATCTACACAGAGACCGGCATCAATGTGGAGGGGCAGGATTTTGTCGAGATCAAGGCCTACATGATCAATCAGTCGGCCTGGCCCGCACGCGCAGCGCAGGATGTGGAGTACCGGTACTTTGTGGATCTCTCCGAGGTTTACGAGGCGGGCGGCACGAAGGACGATATCGAGATCACCACGAACTATATGCAGTCCGGCGAGGTGCAGGGTATCCTGCCCTATGATGAAGGAAAGCATATCTATTATCTTTCAATTAAGTTTGCGGACGGCGCGCTCTACCCGGGCGGGCAGGAGCATTACAAAAACGAGATCCAGGTCCGCATGAAGAGCAATGTCGGTGCCTGGGATAACGATAACGACCCGTCCTTTGAAGGGCTTAGCGTGGGCGGGACCACGATGTCGGAGCACGTTGCTGTTTATGAGAATGGAAAACTCGTATTCGGAAGCGAACCATAAGCGTTATACTGTCATCCTGAGGAACGAAGTGACGAAGGATCCTGAAATCGTAGAGGAAGAATAAAAATGGGATTATTTTTCAGCAGCGCTGTCCGGGCAAAACCGGAGAGCAAAAAAATGTATAACATTTGCATCAAGCGTGCGGAGAGCATCGGACGCGCGGACTATATCCGCTCGGAGGGGCGTGCGGACCTTTCCCGCATTTACCGCACGGATATGCTCAATTTTCTGATCTATCTCGCCTATTCCGACGGCACACTGCAAAAGGAAGAGGTGCAGTTTTTAAATGATCTGACGGGGCTTTCCCTGGACCAGAACAAGATCTCGGCCTATGCGGACCGTTGGGGCTTAAAGACCGAGTCCATTAAGGCGCAGCCGCCTCTGTCCTTGGAGCCATTTGTGCGCTCGAATCTGGGGCCGGAGACCGGCGAGCTCTCGGACGGCTACTATGATCTGGTCATGCTTTATGTGACCACCTTTAACTATATCGGGTCGGATTTTATCGCGTGCAACGAGGAGACGAGACACACGGAGATCGATGCGCTCTCCTCCTACGTAAATATGCTGAAATACTATATCGAGGTCTTCCGGCAGAAGATGCAGATCGAAAAACCGACCATCGCGTTTAAGCCGGGCAGCAAGGTGACGCAGAAATCACCGGACATCCCGCAATATAAAGAAGACTTTTCAAAGTCGGCGCAGAAGGTCGTGCAGCAAGAGGCAAGCGCCCCTGCGGAAAGCGAGGATGTATACGCTGAGGAGCCGCGTATGTCCCTGCAGGAGATGAAGCGGTATCGGCAGGAAGACAAGGAAATCCAGGAGATCGACGGCAGGAAGGATGCGCCGGTGCGCGGGCACGTATCCCGCGAGGACGAAAAGCAGGTGTCCGACGTGGTAAACGGCCCCGAGCAGAACTTAGAAAGCCTGATGGCAGAGTTAAACGCACTCACCGGTATGCAGAGTGTAAAGAATGAGGTGCAGAACCTGGTCAATCTGCTCCGCATCTGCAAGCTGAGAGAGGAGAAGGGCTTAAAGCTTCCGCCTACCACAAACCATCTGGTATTTTTGGGAAATCCCGGTACCGGCAAGACCACCGTGGCAAGAATCCTGTCCAAGATCTATCACGGCCTCGGTGTGATCTCAAAGGGACACCTGGTCGAGGTGGACCGCTCCGGCCTTGTGGCAGGCTACATGGGTCAGACTGCCGAGAAGGTGATGGAGGTCGTGGAGCAGGCAAAGGGCGGCGTGCTCTTTATAGATGAGGCGTACGCGCTCTCATCAAATAAACAGGACGGTGACTTCGGTCAGGAGGCCGTGGACACCCTGAATAAGGCGATGGAGGACTACCGCGATGATCTGATCGTGATCGCGGCGGGCTACCACGACGAGATGCAGGATTTCCTGGATGCGAACCCGGGACTTCGCTCGCGCTTTAACCGCACCATCGAGTTCCCCAACTATACGGCGGAGGATCTGATGGAGATCATAGAAAACCGTGCCCATTCGCTGGACTACAACTTCAGTCCCGAGGCGGAGCAGCGGCTGAAGGAGATCCTGGAGCGGACCATGCTCTGCCCGCCGGAGAATTTCGGTAACGCGAGAAGCGCAAGAAACTTCCTGGACAATGCCATGAGTCATCAGGCAAACCGCCTGGTGAAGGACGCGGCTAATTTAAAGGCGGATGAGCTGATGCTGATCACCACGGCGGACCTGGAGGGGCTGAAACTGAAGTGATTGAGAGTTGACGGGATTCTTCGCTCCACTGCGTTTCGCTCAGAATGACAGTCATCCTGAAATCGCTAGTCCACCGGTTTGTCATCCTGAGGAGCGAAGCGACGACGCAGATCACATCGCGAAGCGGTGTGATGCCGGCCCGGCGAGGGCTTGCGAAGCAACAGGAAGGATCCTGAAATCGCTAGCCTGATAGAAAAAATGAGAAGATATATACAAGAAGGATTGGAAAAATACATAGCAAGGGGCATGCAACCCTGGCATATGCCGGGGCATAAGCGAAAGGGCCTTTACACGGATGTCGAATCTGTTAGTCAGATAGACACGGTGCTTGATATGCTGCAGACCATCGATGTCACGGAGCTTCCGGACACGGATGATCTGCACCGCCCGGAAGGCATGATCGGGGCGTCACTGAAGGAGCTTGCGCGCGTATATGATACCGTGGCAAGCTTTTATCTTGTGGGGGGAGCGACCTGCGGTGTACTTGCGGGGATCACGGCCTGTGCGCAGTCCGGAAAAAAGCATATCCTGATGGCACGCAACTGCCACAGCTCCGTGTACAATGCGGCGCAGCTCTTAAAGCTTACACCGATCTATATCGATCCGCCCTTTGCGGGAGAAGGATTGCCGCATTTATACGGCGGCGTGACTGCGGGGCAGGTAAAGGAACAACTCGAGGAGCTGCCGCGGGAGACCCGCGACGACCTTTGCTGCGCCGTACTGACAAGCCCTACCTATGAGGGAATCCTCTCGGATATCCAGGGGATCGCAAACGTGGTACACGGCTTTCACATACCGCTTGTGGTGGATGAGGCGCACGGTGCGCATCTGCCCTTTATGCCGGAGACGGAAGCGGTCTCGGCCATGTACCTCGGCGCGGACATCACCGTGCAGAGCCTGCACAAAACGATGCCGGCTATGACTCAGACAGCGCTGCTGCACGTGCAGAGCGAAGCCCTGCTTGAGCAGGTAAGGAAGTACATCAGCATTTATATGAGCTCATCCCCCTCGTACCCCATGCTCCTTTCCATGGAGCGGGCGGTTGCTCGGGCAGAAGAAAACAGCGCAGCCTTCTCTGACTACTACAGTAGACTGAAGGCCTTCCGCAAAAGAACAGAAGACTTAAGCCACATCAAATTATTTACAGCGTTCGACGCAAACACCTGCGCATCCTTCGCCTACGACGAAACCCGCCTGGTCCTCTACGCAAAGGACTCGGAAGGCACCCTCGTCCCCGGCACAACGCTGCGCAACCTCCTATCCACCGAAAAGATCGAATGCGAGATGGCCGGCCCGGAACACGTCACCCTGATCTCCACCGTAATGGACACCGAAACCGCCCTCGACACCCTCTACGCCGCCCTCTCCGCCCTCGACCGCACCCTCCCCCTCAAGGTCAAGGGGACTCTCACTTTGCCAGCGTATAATTTATCTTCACTGTTAGGCAAAGTCTCCGACACGAATATCTACGCTTATCCCCCGGGAAGCTACATCGTTTCGGTCGGTGAAGTAATTACTGCTGAAGCAGTTGCAGAAATGAAATCGTATTTAGCCGCCGGTATAACTCTATACGGCTTGCAGTAACCAGCACATGGAACTATATGAGTCCTAAGCAGGAGCGTTGAGCACGCCGGCACTTAACGAGTACGAGCTTGCGAAGTACGAGTTTAGTACCGTTGCGTGTGAACCGCAGCGCAAGCGGCCAGCGTGGACTTATATAGTCCATGTGCGTCTTCATCGCAGCGAGAGCGGCCAGCGTGGACTCTGTGATTGCTCGGGCGCGTCGTCATAACCGCAGCGCAAGCGGCCAGCGTGGACTTATATAGTCCATGTGCGTCCCGTAAGCCACTTACAAACGGTAAAAAACACCATTCAAACGGTACAACAAAACAGTAGAAAAATCCCCCGCAATTTGCTAAAATAAAAGATACCCTAAAAAAAGGAGTCCCCGCATGCAATCGGTCGACATCAGCGAAGTAATCAAAAAAATCGGCGCCCGCACCATCATCGCGGCCCTCTGTGTGATCGTCTTCTTCGTCACGATCATACTCACCTTTTATTACTTCTTATACAACTCCACACGTGAAAATATGCAGCTCAGGGGCGAGAGCATAGCCATTGAGGCGGCCGATAAATTCGACCGTTACTTAACCATGAGCTCCAACATCGTCAACCTGGAACGCGAATACTTCAACCAGATGCTCGAGGACGGTGCGACCCACGAGGAAATGCAGAACTATATCGTGGAGGAGACGGAGCGAATTCAGACATCGATCAATAAGGACTATTCAGGCCTTTATGCCTATATTCAGGGCGAATACCATGACGGTGCCAACTGGGTGCCGGACGACGACTGGGTGGCCACGGAGCGCCCGTGGTACATCGAAGCAGTGAAAAAACAGGGCGAGATGGTATGCATCCAGCCTTATCTGGATGCGCAGACACAGGCCATCGTGACCACACTTTGCACGGCGCTCTCCGACGGCGAGAGCGTGGTGGCATTGGACATCTCCTTTGACATGATCAAGACCGTGACGGCCGGAAGCAGCGAGATGGAAAATCAGCCGCTGCAGATCATCATCGATGACAGCGGAAACGTGGTGGCACATTCCGTGATCGAGGAGATCGGAAACAGATATGATGAGGATGACGGATCCTTAGGCTATGCCATCTCGGAAAAACTGAAGACTTCCCCGGAGCGCTGTGTGGAGGTCAAGCGAAGGTACCCGCTATATGGTATATACGATCATGCTGACCAACGGCTGGCGCAGTATCTCGGTCATCAATGCTACGGAAAACTATCGTCCCTTGAACCGTATGCTGCTCATTGTGTTTGCGGTACTGGTTGCCACCATCGTGATCCTGGCAAGGCTGTTCATTAATTACAGTATCAAGAGTATCAAGGAAAAGGAAATGACCGACATCTCCGAGCGTGCCGTTGCGGCCAGCGAGGCAAAGTCCGCCTTCCTTTCCAATATGTCCCACGAGATCCGTACGCCCATCAACGCCATGTTGGGTTTGAATGAGATGATTTTGAGAGAGAGCAGCGATAAGGACACGCTGTCCTATGCGTCCGGAATCGATACGGCAGGCCATACCCTGCTCGGGATCGTCAACGATATACTGGACTTTTCAAAGATCGAAGCCGGCAAGATGGAGATTATACCGGTGGATTACAGCCTCTCCTCCACTTTGAATGACCTCTCCAACATGGTCTATACGAGAGCGGAGAAAAAGGGCCTGTCCATCACGCTCAAGGTGGACAAGCATATCCCGGAGAAGCTGCACGGCGACGAGATCCGCGTGAAGCAGGTGATCACCAATATTCTGACAAATGCCGTGAAATATACCGAAAAGGGCGGTATCACCTTCAAAGTGGATTACGACATCGTTCCGACAAGCTCCAACGAGATCGACCTGAAGGTATCCGTGAAGGATACGGGAATCGGTATCAAGGAAAAGGATATGGCAAAGCTCTTCTCCGAGTTTGACCGTATCGAGGAAAAGAGAAACCGCAATATTGAGGGAACCGGACTGGGCATGGCGATCACCCAGAGCCTGCTGTTTATGATGGGCAGCGAGCTCAAGGTGGAAAGCGTGTACGGAAAGGGTTCCACCTTCTCCTTTACGATCAGACAGAAGGTCGTGGAGTGGAAGGAGATCGGCGATTACGAAAAGACCTATAAGGAAACGCGCGAGAAAAAGCCGGGCTATAAGGAACGTTTCGTGGCACCGGAGGCGGATGTTCTGGTGGTAGATGATACGCCGCTCAACCTGACGGTATTCAAGAGTCTGTTAAAGAAGACCCAGGTGCGGATCGAGACGGCGGAAAGCGGAGAGACCGCGATCCGAAAGGCCTGCAGGAAGACCTACGATATCGTCTTTTTGGATCATATGATGCCGGAGATGGACGGTATCGAAACACTTGCCAAGCTGAAAAAGGATAAGGACAACAAGAATAAGAAGACACCCTTTGTCTGCCTGACCGCCAACGCGATCTCGGGGGCAAGGGAAAAGTACATAGAGGCCGGCTTCGACGATTATCTGACAAAGCCGATCGATTCCGCAAGGCTTGAAGAGATGCTGATGCAGTATCTGCCGCCGGAAAAGGTACATGAGCCTGAGGAGGATGAGGTGCCGGAGGAAGAGGTACAGCTTCCGGAGTTTATCTATAAGATTGAAGAGCTTGATGTGGATACCGCCGTGAAGAATTGCGGCTCCACAAATGTGTATGAGGAGATCCTCCACGCCTTCGAGGACAATATCGATGAGTGCGTCAGGGAGACAGAGGATTACTATAAGACCGGGGCCACCGCGGAGCTTGCGGTGAAGGTGCATGCCATCAAGAGCGAGCTTCGTACCATCGGCGCGTTCAAGCTCGGTGATTTTGCCCAGACCCTTGAGGATGCGGCAAAGAAAGATGACAAGAAAACCTTGGAACAGCACATGAATGAGCTGTTTGCAAGCTGCAGGAAGCTCTCTGAGAAGATGAGCGTCTTAAAGACCGGCGGGTTCTCAAACAGCGAGGAGCTGCCGCCGCTTACCGAGGCGGAGGTGGACAGCCTGTTTGACCGTATCCGCAGCCATGCGATCAACTATGATTTCGAACAGATCGAGGAGCTGACGGAAACGCTCCGCACGCATAATATTCCGGTCAGGAAGGTGGAGAAGGCCAAGGAGCTCTGTCGACTGGTGGACAATTTTGACTATGACAGGATCCCGGAGCTGTTGGGGTAACCGATGATGAAGAAGGAAGCTAAAATCTATGGTGTCGGTCTGGGCGTGGGAGATCCGGAGCTTATCACGCTGAAGGCGCTTCGCGTGATGCGGGAATGTGACGTGATCGTGCTTCCCACGGGAGACCGCGAAAACAGCAATGCTTATAAGATTGCCTGCGCGGCCTGCCCCGAGATCGAAGAAAAAGAGACGGTATGTTTTGAATTCCCCATGACAAGGGATAAAGAGACCTTGGAGGCGCGCAGAGACGAGATCTTCGCGCGCGTGAGCGAGCTTGTGCGCGGCGGGAAAACGGTGGCATTTCTGGTGATCGGAGACCCTTCGGTCTACGCCACCTACAGCTATATAGAACTACGAGCAAAGAAAGAGGAACTCGCCTGCGAGAGCATCAGCGGGATTACCTCGTTTACGGCAGCGGCGGCCAGACTGGGGCTGCCGCTTGTTTTGGAGGATGAGGAGCTGCACATCATTCCGGGCAGCGCAGATCTTTCGGAGGCGGTAAAGCTTCCGGGTACGAAGGTGTTTATGAAGCTCGGAAAGAAAAAGGATACGCTGCTTGCGCTCCTGGCACCGGCGGAGCAAAAGGGACTTTTAGAGGTCTATGCGGTGGAAAAATGCGGGACGAAAGATGAGCGCGTTTTTGCCGGCCTTTCCGAGATTCCGGAGGATCTGTCCTACCTCTCCACTGTGGTAGTGAGGGATCGCAGAGGTGCGGATTCTTGACAGAATCTGCCGCAGGTGTTAAAATGTGGCGAATTGAAAAATGACGTAAAGGGTGCCCTTGACGATGCTTTGCTACATCGGGCCAAGGGGTAAAAGGGAAACAGGTGCGAATCCTGTACGATCTCGTCACCGTGTTGCGGAGCCGATTGTCATATGTCACTGGGAAACCGGGAAGACGACAAAAGGCGATGATGCTGAGCCGGGAAACCTGCCTTTTGCGAAGGTACAAAAAACCACGAGGACTTGGTTGTACGAAAAAGGGTAACACCTTTGTTTTTTGTATGCCGAAGTCCCGGGGACAAGGCATTTTTTTAATCATGCCATTTCATATTATGATAGGAGGCAAAATCATGAGAAAGAAGCTTTTGACGGCAGCACTTGCGGCAGCTATGACAGCGGCGCTTCTTACGGGCTGCGGAAAGACAGATGAGACTACGACAGCGGAGGCAACCACGGAGGCGACAACGGAGGCAACTACAGAGGCGGACGTGACTGAGGCTCCGACGGAGGAAGTGACCGAGGAGGTAACGGAATCCCAGGAGGAGTATGATCAGGCAGAAGCTGACAAGGTTGCCAAGATGATCGACGAAATCTACGTGCAGTACAGAACCGATCAGACAGACGCACAGTGCGATGCCGCAAGGATCGCATGGAATAACCTGACGGATGCGCAGAAGGAGCTTGTTTCCGGCGAGGAGGCAGATCCGGATTATTTCGGAAGAGATACCGGAGATGCATCGAAGGACAATCCGCTGAACGCGGACGGGATCAGCGACAACGAGATCCTGGTGGTAAGCTTCGGTACATCCTTCAACGACAGCCGTGCCGAGGATATCGGCGGCATCGAGAAGAAGATCACGGAGGCCTTCCCGGATTGGTCGGTACGCCGCGCATTTACCGCGCAGATCATCATCAACCATGTACAGGCCCGTGACGGGGAGATCATCGACAATGTGGAGCAGGCACTGCAGCGTGCAGTAGATAACGGTGTGAAGAACCTTGTTGTACAGCCGACGCATCTGATGCACGGCGCAGAGTATGACGAGCTGGTGGAAACACTGAAGACATACGAGGATAAGTTTGAGAGCGTAAAGATCTCCGAGCCCCTGCTCGGTGAAGTCGGCGAAAACGCCGAGGCGATCAATGCCGACAAGGAAGCCGTAGCAAAGGCCATCACGGCAGAGGCTGTGAAGGATTCAAGCTATGACAGCTTGGAGGCTGCCGAGGCAGACGGCGTGGCATATGTATTTATGGGCCACGGTACATCTCACACGGCTAAGGTGACCTATTCCCAGATGCAGACCCAGATGCAGACGCTCGGCTACAAGAACGTGTTTATCGGTACCGTAGAGGGTGAGCCGGAAGAGACCGCTTGCGAGAACGTGATCAACGCGGTTGCGGATGCAGGCTACAAGAAGGTGATCCTTCGCCCGCTTATGGTAGTGGCCGGTGACCACGCAAACAACGACATGGCCGATCCGGAGGATGAGGAGTCCTGGTTCAGCATGTTCACGGCTTCCGGCAAGTTTGACAGTGTCGAGACACAGATCTCCGGACTCGGACGGATCGAGGCTGTTGAGCAGCTTTATGTAGATCATTTGAAAGAGGTTATGCAGTAATTGAAAAAGCATTATTTAAGGAAACAACATAAGACGGTTGCGATCCTGCTTTCACTGGCCCTTGCAGCCTGCGGACTTGCAGGCTGTAAAGGCGGGGAAGGAAGCTCGACCGCGCAGACAACTGCGGTGCAGGAGACGGAGACTGCTACGGAGACAGAGACGGAGGCAGTAACCGAGGCGGAGGTGCCCGGCAATATCGACCTGGCGGACGGGGTGTACCTGGCGACCTTCGAGACCGACAGCTCCATGTTCCATATCAACGAGGCTTACGATGACAAGGGCACGCTGACCGTAAAGGACGGTAAGGCAACGATCCATATCGTTATGCCATCCAAAAAGATACAGCAGCTCTATCTCGGACTGGCCGAGGATGCCAAGAAGGAAGGGGCCGAGCTGATCGACCATACTGTGGAGACCGTGAACTACAGCGACGGAACGACAGATGAGGCAAACGCCTTCGATGTACCGGTGCCCGTGATCGGCGAGGAGTTTGACCTTGCGCTGATCGGAGAAAAGGGAAAGTGGTATGATCACAAGGTGGTCGTGAAGGATCCGCAACCCGCGGATGCTGAGACGGACGGAAAGGACGAGGCTGCCGCGACTGCGGGAGACGCATCGGACTTTGACCGGACCATCGGGGTGACGCTGGAGGGCGGAAGCGGAAAGGCTACGGTGGAAAGCCCTGCCGGGCTGAAGGGCTCTGACGGGAACTACACGGT
>CACZPL010000133.1 GCA_902783015.1 uncultured Lachnospiraceae bacterium | reverse complement strand
CTGTTTACAACCACTATAAGCGCGTGCTTTCCCCGCCGGATCTCGACGTGGAGCTGCAAAAGTCCAACGTGCTGATGCTCGGTCCCACCGGTTCCGGTAAGACCTATCTTGCACAGACGCTTGCAAAACTCATTAACGTGCCCTTTGCCATTGCGGACGCAACAACGCTGACAGAGGCAGGTTATGTGGGCGAGGATGTGGAAAATATCCTCTTAAAGCTGATCCAGGCGGCAGATTACGATATTGAGCGTGCTGAGCACGGTATCATTTATATTGACGAGATCGACAAGATCACAAAGAAATCCGAAAATGTTTCCATTACGCGAGACGTTTCCGGTGAGGGTGTGCAGCAGGCACTCCTCAAGATGATCGAGGGTACGGTTGCTTCCGTGCCTCCCCAGGGCGGAAGAAAGCATCCGCAGCAGGAGTTTATCCAGATCAATACAACGAATATCCTGTTTATCTGCGGCGGCGCCTTTGAGGGACTCGAGAAGATCATCGAGAACCGCATCGGTAAGAAGTCCATCGGCTTTGCCGCGGACGTGATCGACAGAAACGAGCAGGAGATCGGTGAGATATTAAAGCAGGTATTGCCGGAAGACTTTATCAAGTACGGCCTGATTCCCGAGTTTATCGGCCGTGTTCCGGTAACCGTATCATTGGATCTTTTGGATGAGGAGGCGCTCATTCGCATCCTGTCCGAGCCAAAGTCCGCCATCTGCAAGCAGTATAAAAAGCTGTTTGAATTGGACGGCGTGAAGCTTTCCTTCGATGAGGACGCATTAAGGGCTATCGCGAAGGAAGCCATGAGCCGTAAGACCGGTGCAAGAGGTCTGCGTGCCATCATGGAAAAGGTCGTGATGGATCAGATGTATGAGATTCCGTCGGACGACCGTGTGGAATCCGTGCGTATCACGGAGGCCTGTGTGACCGAGGGTGCGGATCCTGAGATCACGTATTCGGAAAATCCGCGACCGAGAAAGACGCCTGTCAGACACAATCTGCATGCTGCACAGGATAGTATTGCGTAGAGTAGTAGGAAGAAAGAGCGAAGTGACGCCGGGAGTATAACTCCGACCTGAAAATTTTCCCGATAATCATTTTCAGATCGGAGCTATACTCCCGGCTGTTTACGGAAGGGGCATAAGCATGGTAATTAAAACAGCGGAACTTGAAGCATTATATGGTATCACAAGCAAACTCCCGGAGAGTACCCTTCCGGAGATCGCGTTTGCGGGAAAATCGAATGTGGGAAAGTCCTCTCTGATCAACGGGCTGTTAAACCGCAAGGCGCTCGCGAGAACCTCGTCTGCCCCCGGAAAGACCCAGACCATCAATTTCTACAACATCAACAAGGAGCTTTATTTTGTTGACCTTCCGGGCTACGGCTATGCAAAGGTATCCCAGGAGGTGCGCGCAAAGTGGGGCAAGATGATCGAGCGCTATCTTCAGAAATCCACACAGCTTCGGCTCATCTTTTTGCTCATCGATATCCGTCATGATCCCGGAGCCAACGATAAGCAGATGTATGAGTGGGTCGTTGCAAACGGATTTACTCCGGTGATCATTGCCACCAAGCTCGATAAGATCAACAGGAGTCAGACCTTGAAAAATGTCAAGGCAATCCGGACAGTGCTGGGTGCGGATAAGAACACCACCATCATCCCGTTTTCTGCTGTCACAAAGCAGGGGAGCGAAGAAATCTGGAAAATAATCGAGGAAGCGATTATTTAATCTTTATATTTACTATTTTCATCATATGTGTTAAAATCTCTCTATCTTGTTTTAGATTTTTAAATTCCAAACATCATTGTTACCCAATTTTTAGTAAGCAAACACTGAAAAACGAATACACGAGCCAGAAGGAGTATTTTTATGGATTACAAGAGTATGTCCCTGCCTGAATTGAAGCAACAGGCGAAAGAAAAAGGGATCAGAGGCATCACGGGCATGAAAAAGGGCGAGTTGATCGAGCTCCTTGAAAATGTGGAGCTGATGATGAAGAAGCGTCCGCAGGCACCGGTAGAGGAGGCAGCAAAGCCGGAGGAAAAAACGCGTGCTGCAGAGCCTGCCGCAAAGCAAAAGAACGCAGATGCACCCGCAAAAACCGCTCAGGATCCGGCAAGAAGTCCCCGTATGGAGGCAAGACTCGAGCGCACCGAGGACAGAAACTATCAGGAACAGAGAAACTTAGAGCCGGAGTCACCGAATGCACAGACAGACATCCGTGTCTATGACGGCCAGGAATACAATGCTTTATTAAACAGCGGTGAGATCGCGAACGGAATCTTAGAGGTAATGAGCGAGGGTTACGGGTTTATCCGCAGCGCTAACTATCTGCCGGGTGACCGGGATGTGTATGTATCTCCCGTTCAGATCCGTAAATTCGGTTTGAAAAAGGGCGATATCATAAGCGGTCCCATCCGTATGAAAACCCAGAGTGAGAAGTTTTCGGCCCTTTTATATATTGACAATGTGAACGGTTACCTGCCGTCTCAGGCCGCAAGACGCGTAGCCTTTGAGGAACTTACACCCATCTTCCCGGACGAACGTATCCGTCTGGATGTACCGGGTGCCTCCGTTGCGGTCAGGATCGTGGATCTCCTGTCCCCCATCGGAAAGGGACAGAGAGGTATGATCGTCTCCCCGCCGAAAGCAGGTAAGACAACGCTTCTGAAAGCGGTTGCAAAGAGTATCAGCAGAAACAATCGGAAGATGCACCTGATCGTGCTTTTGATCGATGAGCGCCCCGAGGAGGTCACGGACATCCGTGAGTCCATCGAGGGACCGAACGTGGAGGTTATCTATTCCACCTTCGACGAGCTTCCGGAGCATCATAAGCGCGTGTCCGAGATGGTGATCGAGCGCGCAAAGCGTTTGGTGGAGCACGGTGAGGATGTGGTGATCCTGCTTGATTCCATTACGAGACTTGCGAGAGCTTACAACCTGACGGTTCCGCCGAGCGGCCGTACCTTATCCGGCGGTCTTGATCCGGCAGCCCTGCATATGCCGAAGCGTTTCTTCGGTGCGGCGCGTAACATGCGCGAGGGCGGCAGCCTGACCATCCTGGCCACGGCCCTTGTGGAGACCGGCAGCCGCATGGATGATGTTGTATTTGAGGAATTCAAGGGAACCGGAAACATGGAACTCGTGCTTGACAGAAAGCTTTCCGAAAAGCGCATTTTCCCTGCAATCGATATTTCCCGTTCGGGAACCAGACGAGATGATCTGCTGCTCGATGAAGAGGAGCAGGAGGCAGTGAATTTGATCCACAGAGCGCTTTCCGGCGTGAAGCCCGAGGAGGCAACGGACGAGATCCTGAAGCTCTTTGCGAGAACGAAGGATAACAGGGAGTTCATTTTCCATGTGAAGAAGGCTTTGATGCGGAGACCTTAAAACTTTAATAAAAAACGCTTGCATTTGAATATTGCTTATGATATACTAGCACGTGCTGTGATGACGAAACTTCTCCTGACGGAGAAGTTTTGAAGTCGCTCAAAGCCGCGACGGGCTCCCTGCCTGTTCAGGCAGGGCATAAAACGGTCGGTATCGTTTACAGTAGTATATTAAAGAGGTGAAAAGAAATGAGAGAAGGAATACATCCGGAGTATTACCAGGCAAAGGTTGTTTGCAACTGCGGAAATGAATTCGTTACGGGTTCCACAAAGCAGGAGATCCACGTGGAAATCTGCTCCAAGTGCCATTCGTTCTACACAGGCCAGCAGAAGGCTGCTCAGGCTCGCGGT
>CACZPL010000132.1 GCA_902783015.1 uncultured Lachnospiraceae bacterium | reverse complement strand
GACAGGATTCTTCGCTTCGCTCAGAATGACAGACAGAGGCCTGTCATCCTGAGGAGCAACGCGACGAAGGATCCTGAAAAACGTAGCAGAAGGAGAAAAAAATGATTCGAGAGAGAAAGGACGGGAGCGTCGCATTTTCCTGCGAAGTATTCCCGCCGAAGCGAAACGATGACATATATGAGATCTACAAAACGCTGGATTCCATCAAGCTTTTGAAGCCGGACTTCATCAGCGTGACCTACGGAGCCGGAGGCAGTAACAGCAAGAAGACGGCGCAGATCGCCGCGTACATCCAGAACATCTGTGATGTGGAAGCGCTCGCGCACTTAACGGCGGTCGGCATGGACGAAAACGGTCTCAAAAGCCTGCTCTTTGAGCTGAAGAAAAAGGGCGTGAGAAATGTGCTCGCTCTGCGCGGTGACCGTCCGAAGACCATGACCGAGGAGGAATACGAAAATCGTTACTACCGCTATGCGGCAGACCTGATCCCGGAGATCCGGGGCACGGGGGATATGTTCGTGGCGGGAGCCTGCTATCCGGAAATCCATCCGGAGTCTCCATCGGCGGAGGAAGACTTAAAGCACTTAAAGGAGAAGGTGGACCTGGGCCTTGACTGTCTGATCACGCAGATGTTCTTTGACAACGACACCTTCTACCGTTTTATCGAACGGATCAGAAAAGCCGGGATCACCGTGCCGGTGCATGCGGGTATCATGCCAATCACCAGGGCAAACCAGCTCGGCACCAGTGTATCGCTGTCCGGCTCATCAGTGCCGCTTGCGCTGTCGCTGCTCATCGCAAAGTACAGTGACAACGCGGAGGATATGAAGAAGGCCGGCATTGAGTATGCGGTAAATCAGATCAACGACCTGAAGGCGCATGGTGTGGAGGGTGTACACATCTATACCATGAACAAGGCCGATGTTACCATGGAGATCTATGAAGAAACTTTCAAATAGAGATTATTCAGGAGGAAGAACAATGGATTACAAAAAAGCCGGAGTAGACATTGAGGCGGGGTACAAGTCCGTGGAGCTCATGAAGGAGCACATCAAAAGGACCATGCGCCCCGAGGTTTTAGGCGGTATCGGCGGGTTCGCCGGAGCCTTCGATCTCTCCAAGATCAAGAACATGGAGGAGCCGGTGCTCTTATCGGGCACGGACGGCTGCGGTACCAAAGTGAAGCTTTGCTTTTTGATGGACAAGCATGACACCATCGGTATCGATGCGGTTGCCATGTGTGTGAACGACATAGCCTGCTCGGGCGGAGAACCCTTATTCTTCCTTGACTATATTGCATGCGGGAAGAATATTCCGGAGAAGATCGCTTCCATCGTGAGCGGTGTGGCAGAGGGCTGTGTTCAGTCGGAAGCTGCCCTTGTGGGCGGCGAGACTGCGGAACACCCGGATCTCATGCCGGAGGATGAATACGATCTGGCAGGGTTTGCTGTAGGTGTGGCCGAGAGAAAGGAAATGATCACCGGAGAAAACATCAAACCGGGTGATGTGCTGATCGGCATTGCATCCACAGGTGTTCACAGCAACGGCTTTTCCCTGGTCCGCAAGGTGTTCGAAATGACAAAGGAATCCCTGGATACCTATTATGACGAGCTTGGCAAGACGCTTGGGGAGACACTCCTCACACCGACACGGATCTACGTAAAGGCTTTAAAGTCCGTTAAGAATGCGGGTATTACCGTGAAGGGATGCAGTCATATCACGGGTGGCGGCTTCTATGAGAATATTCCGCGAATGCTGCACGAGGGTGTGCGTGCGCAGGTTAAGAAGGACTCCTATGAGATTCCGCCCATCTTCCCGCTCCTTGCGAAGAAGGGAAATATCGATGAGCATATGATGTACAACACCTTCAATATGGGTCTCGGCATGGTGATCGCGGTGGAGGCATCCGATGCGGAAAAGACCATTGCTGCACTTGAAGCTGCAGGTGAGAAGGCATGGAACGTCGGCGAGATCGTTGCCGGAGAAAAAGGAGTAGATCTATGTTAAGAGTGCTTGTCATGGTGAGTGGCGGCGGTACCAATCTGCAGGCCATTATTGATCGTGTGGCAGACGGCACCATCACCAATACGGAGCTGGTCGGCGTGATCAGCAATAATCACGGTGTATTCGCTTTGGAACGTGCCGAGAAAGCGGGAATCCCGCATGAGGTTGTGAGCGCGAAGGATTTTGATTCGCGCGAGACCTTTAATGAGACATTGCTTGCACGTGTGGATTCCTACAAGCCGGATCTGATCGTGCTTGCAGGCTTTTTGGTAGTCATCCCGAAGGCGATGATCGAGAAGTATGAGCGCCGGATCATCAATATCCATCCGTCCCTGATCCCGTCCTTTTGCGGTACGGGCTACTACGGGCTGAAGGTACATGAGGCGGCCCTTGCGAGAGGCGTGAAGGTATCGGGCGCAACGGTACACTATGTGGATGCGGGCACGGACACCGGGCCGATCATTTTACAGAAGGCAGTGGAGGTACTGCCGGATGATACACCGAAAACATTACAGCAAAGGATCATGGAACAGGCGGAGTGGAAACTGCTTCCGCAGGCTATCAATATGATCGCAAACGAAAGGAAATAAACTATGAAAGTTATGATCGTAGGCGGCGGTGGCCGCGAGCACGCCATCACCTGGGCGGTGGCAAAGAGTAAGAGAGTGGACAAGATCTATGCGGCACCCGGCAATGCCGGTATCGCGGAGCTTGCGGAGTGTGTGGACATTTCCGTGATGGATGCGGATAAGCTTGTTGCGTTTGCAAAGGAAAAGGAAGTGGACTTTGTGATCGTCGGACCGGATGATCCACTGGCAGCGGGTGTGGCGGATGCCTTCCTTGACGCAGGCATCAAGACCTTCGGACCTCGGAAGAATGCTGCGATCATTGAGGCCTCCAAGGCATTTTCAAAGGATCTGATGAAGAAATATAATATCCCCTCTGCGGACTATGAGGTGTTTGATTCCGCCGAGGCGGCAATGGAATATATTAAGACAGCACAGCTCCCCATCGTGTTAAAGGCCGACGGCCTGGCACTCGGTAAGGGCGTTTTGATCTGTATGACCCGCGAGGAGGCGGAAGACGGGATCAGGGAGCTCATGGTGGACAAGAAGTTCGGCACGGCGGGCGACAAGATCGTGATCGAGGAGTATATGACGGGCCGTGAGGTTTCCGTACTCTGTTTCTCGGACGGCAAGACGATCCTGCCCATGACCAGCGCGCAGGATCACAAGCGTGCCGGTGACGGCGATTCCGGACTTAACACCGGCGGTATGGGAACCTTCTCGCCGAGTCCGTTCTACACCCCGGAGGTTGCCGAATTCTGTAACCGCTTTGTATATCAGCCTACCATCGACGCTATGCGTGCCGAGGGCAGGGAGTTTAAGGGAGTTTTATTTTGTGGCCTGATGCTCACGGCCGGCGGCCCGAGAGTGCTGGAGTTTAACGCGCGCTTCGGAGATCCGGAGGCTCAGGTAGTAATTCCTCGTTTAAAGAACGATATCATGGATGTGTTCGAGGCATGTGTGGACGGCACACTCGACAAGATCACTCTGGAGTTTGAGGATAACGCTGCCGTATGTGTGATGCTGGCATCCGACGGATATCCGGTATCCTACAAGAAGGGCTTTGAAATCAAGGGCCTTGAGAATTTCAAGGACAAGGACGATTACTTTGCCTTCCATTCCGGAAGTGCCATAAAGGACGGAAAGGTTGTTACAAACGGCGGACGTGTGCTGGGTGTAACGGCCATCGGCAAGGATCTTGTGACTGCCCGCGCCAATGCCTACAAGGCGACCGAGTGGGTGGAATTTGACAACAAGTATATGCGTCATGACATCGGCAAGGCGATTGACGAACAATAATACAACAAACGTAAACAAGAGGTAACTGTTTTGAATTGGGAAGATTATACGGAGCTTGCGGAGGAGCTTTTATTTGTGGCTGAGGATACGGCGCAGGATCTCGCGCACAGCTATGTGGGTACGGGACATCTGCTCTATGCCATGATCGACTGCCCGGGCGGCACGGCCTGGAATATTCTGCTGGAGAATGGCGCGGATATCGAGGTAGTCAATAAGTATCTGCGCAGCACAAACGAATACGGGAAAAAGGGCAGACTGCACGGCGAGAAGAGCTACTCCGAACGGTTGAAGGAGCTTCTTTCCCGCGCGGCCAAGGAACGCGTGCGCTTGAAAAGCGACAAGATCGGCACGGAGCATTTGCTGATCTCCATGCTGAAGGATAACGATTCCATCGCGGTCAAGCTCTTAAATACCATGTCTGTCAACACGCAGAAGGTGTATATCGATGCGCTTTCTGCCTGCGGTGTGGACCCGGTGAAGGCAAAAAAAGAATATGTGCAGATGAAGAGCCCTCAGAAAAAGGGGCAGAAGAAATCAAACACGCCGACGCTGGACCAGTACAGCCGGGATGTGACGCAGCTGGCAAGAGATGACAAGCTGGATCCGGTGGTCGGACGACGCGCCGAGATCGAGCGTGTGATGCAGATCCTATGCAGGCGTATGAAAAACAATCCCTGTCTGGTGGGCGAACCGGGTGTGGGAAAGACCGCCGTAGTGGAGGGCCTGGCACAGCTCATCGCGAGCGGAGATGTACCGGAGCTCCTTTCCGGCAAGCGACTCGTAAGCCTGGATATCTCCGGCATGGTGGCGGGTTCCAAGTACCGAGGTGAATTCGAGGAGCGGATCAAGAATGTGATCAGTGAGGTGAAGGCCGCCGGCAATGTCATCCTCTTTGTGGATGAGCTGCACACCATCATCGGCGCAGGCGGTGCGGAGGGGGCACTGGATGCCTCCAACATCTTGAAGCCCGCGCTTTCGAGAGGGGAGCTGCAGATGATCGGCGCTACCACGCTCGGTGAATACAGAAAGCATGTGGAAAAGGATGCTGCGCTGGCAAGGCGTTTCCAGCCCGTGACGGTAGATGAGCCTACACCGGCCGAGACCGTTGCGATCTTGGAAGGACTCAGGGAAAAATACGAATCGCACCACGGCGTGACAATCTCCGATGAGGCAATCAGGGCAGCTACGGAGTATTCCGTGCGATATATCAACGATCGTTTCCTGCCGGATAAGGCCATCGATCTGATCGACGAGGCGGCTTCGAGAAAAAAGCTCGGCCTGTTTACGGAGGACAAGGTGCTCACAAGGCTTGAGAGTTCAACAAAGGATCTGAACGCGAGCCTGGAGCAGGCGTTGACCGACGGAGATATCACGCAGGCAAAGAGCGTGAAGGCGCAGTTGGAAAAGGATATCAGAAAACTGGAAAACCGCCGGGAGCGCATCCGCGAAGCGGAGCAGGAATTCCTGGTGGTGGAGGATACGGATGTGGCAGCAGTCGTATCCATTTGGACGAAGGTACCGGTGACCAAGATCACGCAGAGCGAATCGGCACGGCTGCTGAAGCTCGAGAGCATCCTGCATCAGCGCGTGGTCGGTCAGGACGAGGCTGTGGATGCGGTAGCAAAGGCTATCCGCCGCGGCAGAGTCGGCTTAAAGGACGAGAAGCGTCCCATCGGCTCATTCCTGTTCCTCGGACCTACCGGCGTGGGAAAAACGGAGCTTTCCAAGGCGCTTGCCGAGGCAATCTTCGGGGATGAGAATGCACTCATTCGTGTTGATATGTCGGAGTACATGGAAAAGCACAGTGTGTCCAAGATGATCGGCTCTCCGCCGGGGTATGTCGGTTTTGAGGAGGGCGGTCAGCTCTCGGAGCAGGTGCGCAGAAAGCCTTATTCCGTGATCTTATTTGACGAGATCGAAAAAGCACATCCCGATGTGTTCAATATATTGTTACAGGTACTTGACGACGGTCGGATCACCGATTCTCAGGGCCGTACGGCGGACTTCAAGAATACCATCATCATCATGACCTCAAATGCCGGCGCACAG
>CACZPL010000131.1 GCA_902783015.1 uncultured Lachnospiraceae bacterium | reverse complement strand
GAAGAAGAGATCATCAGTACCAAAGCTGGTGAAAAAGAAGCAAACCTTGAGGGCGAATATGTAACGTTTGCCAAGGTTGAGCGCTATGATAACGACCGTTATGCAAGATACGAGATCGAAAACGGCAGACATTTTTATAATATCCGCTATGTGTCGGATTATTCGGACAAGGTCGGATCCGATTCGAACGTTGATCATACTGGAGAACTCAAAAACAACAAGGATTGGAAAAAACGGGCGGCACATCACTTTGTGCTGAAAAATAATATCGACTGGCATCAGTTTGTCGCTTACGGTTCGCGTAATTCGCGTGTCGGCAACAATTACTTCTTAAATTCGTACGATGCCGACGGTGTAGACCTTGAGCTCCCGGAAATCGGAAAGATCAAGGTCAAATCCGGTATCGCCGTGGACAATATCGATACACAGACAGATCCCTTCCCGGGGTTCCGTGCCCTGGGTGGAAGCGACACATTTACGCAGGATTATTCCGCGGCCGAGCAGGAGGAAGGCGCAGGAAAAAACTATCAGATCACAAATCTTACGATCTCTGCGGACGCAAACGAGCTCTACGGTGTGTACGGATATGCGGCGCAACAGCAAAATGTGTCGTTTAAAAACGGCAATCTGTCCGATGATGAGAGAAAAACAAGCTACGATGCGCAGTCCTTTGCACGGGCTAGAGGCGAGCATGCGGTAGGTTTGTTTGCATACAGTTTCGGCGAGATCTCGAAGCTGACTTTGGACCGCCACAAGGTGTTCGGTGCATACAAAGTCGGCGGCGTGACGGGCGAAAACCTCGGCAAGCTTGCGGAGATCACATTGCTTAATACCGAGAATAAAGAGGGTGTCGTGGATGATACCGAGGCAGCGTATGTGGAAAAGCTCGTGGGGTCCATGCTCCTGACGCCCTATTTCTACGGTTCGAATTACAACGAGGAAGACAATAAGCTGTATTACAAGATCACCCCCGACAACAATGACAGCACGATGCTGCGAGAGTATCTGGAGAAGCTATACCGGACGCGCAGCAGCTTTGTGATCGGTATTCAGGATGTGGGCGGCATCTGCGGTTATCAGAAATATATGATCACCGCAGACAGCGAGCAGCAGGGAAAGGTGACTTATGATCGCCTGACAAACGAGGCATGGGTTGCCGGCGGATCCTACGTGGGTGGCGTGATCGGCCGGTCACTGGTGCGCTATGCAAACAATCACAGGGAGACGGACAGATACACGGTTACGGAGACCCCCACTGATATATTTACGCCTACGATCAAAGAGTCAACGGGCGGGGGAAACAGTTCCTCTATCAATCAGAATTGGCCGGCAAATGAATTCGGAGTGCCGGATCTGAGTACGTTTAGTGAAACTCGATATCCGGAGTACCATAGGGAGTTCAACTACCGACCGACAAGCGCATTTGACGAATTTTTTTCGGCGGACGAAGATTATTTTCTTGGCATCTTTAAGCAGAAATCAAACTATAATACTTATGCAGAGTCTGTTTATATCGCATACCGGGCATATCGAAATCAAGAGTATTTGGAAACGGATGAAGAATTACAAAAGATAAAACAGTTCCTTTATCAGGATGTCAAATGGGAAATCGATTTCGCTTCAGAAGCACAAATGACTGCTGCCTACTTTAAACCGGATCTTCCCGATTATACATCTGAAGTTGATGCCGGCAGTGGAGCAAGCTTCGGGACGCAGTTTAGCACATGGGGATATAATAACATAATCCAAGGCTGTTACAATAGTTGGGGAGGATATCCGAATGCTCCTTGGATCCGTGAGATTGTTGATAAAACAGATCTGTTTGATAATAAATGGCAGAACTTAATGAGTTATATGACATTCGTGTATGCATATTACAGACATACAGAAAAAGTTCCGTATGATGAGACATTGGACGGAAAGACTGCCTTCATCAATTATGCGTATAAACTCCTTACCGGGCAGGGAGGCATTGCAATGCCTGACGAAGGTTCGACGACCACAGTCACCGTTAAGGAGACAAACGTGATCCCGGGAACACTGAACTTCGTGACCTTCAACAAAAATGAAAACTACGGACGCGTGCAGGCGCTTCCCATCTATTACCGTGATGGCAGCAGAGCACTTACCGATAGCAGACCGAATGCCCGCGGTGCCTTTTATATCGGCGGGATCGCCGGTATGACCTGCAACAATGAAAATACCGGCGCATTCGACGATGCAAACGGAGGCGTGACATTAGATTCCTGTGTGAGCTGCTGGACCTATACCGACGATGAGATCGAAGCTCTGCTCCCTGCAAGAAAGGGAGATGCCGCCGCGGATAATGAAGCACTCTTTGAGGAAATGCGCGGCATATATTACGGCGGACTCGTGGGTTATGCAAAGTATACGAAGTTTGTCAAATGCTCTACGGCGATGCGTGAGGACGCAGAAGAGACGGAGCATCCGTACATTTTCGGCCTTTGCTATACAGGCGGTATTGCAGGCATAGCGGAGTATTGTCGATTTGAAAACGCATCCGAAAACGGAGAGGAGATCAAGACCTCCAATCAGTTCAATGTGATCGCAAAAAGCTACGTGGGCGGTATCGCCGGTTTGCTGGGCAAACCATACAAGATGAGCAACGCGGATGTGGACAGTCTGTATGAATATCAATACAATCCGCAGCAGACAAGCCTGGACGATGCTCCGGTTGCACCGGAATCATTAAAGGGCAATACGGTGACCAATCTGGAAAACACGGGACTTACCTATGCTCTGGGTCTGAAGACAAAGTATGAGAACAACGCCGGCTGGTGCGGCGGTATTACGGGATACAACTGCGAATCGGTGAACGGCTGTGACAGCCTGCTCACGGAATATGCCAAAAAGCAAATGCTTTTCATTATCGATCGCGCGGGAGATAACGAAGATCTGATCGCGGACTATGTGGGCGGTCTGGTCGGATACAACCGATGGCGCATCAATTACAAGGGCGCGACACGATCAAAGATCAATACGGTCGTGTTGGGATCAAACTGTGTCGGTGGCGGTGCGGGATACGCGGATGCCAATCAGGACTCCGAGACCAGACGGTATTCCACCATCAACCTCTATCTTGTAAACGGCAGCAATGCCGGCACGGTGGAAGGCAACGAAAACTTTGTCGGCAGCTATATCCGCGGTATACACGACTATGCGGGCGGTGTGCTTGGATTGGAAAAACGGGCAGGTGTGTTCAACACCGATGCCATAGACGGAAGCTTTCTGGTGCATGGGGAAAACTATGTGGGCGGTTTCGTGGGTGCCGTGATCGGTCGTAAAAACGAGATCGCGCCCCAGTTTGGCGGAAGCCTGATCCCTGCGGAAGGAAATAAACAGCGTGTGAAAGCGGACGGATTCTACGCCGGCGGATTCTGCGGCGTGGTCGGATACCAGTCGAGTTATTACAACGACCAGGAGAACAACCCGCCCTACGGAGCGTGGAGCAAGCGAACCTCCGGTGTGACAAGTGTGGAAGCAGCCTGCTTTGCGGGAGGCTTTGCCGGTGCCTGCATCATTCCGCAAAAGCCGGGCAGCCCGAATGTAAACGGTGTCGATGTATGTGAGTACATGGTCCGCAACAAGAATATGTCAGTAACCGCAAACAAGGCCTTCGCGGGTGGATACTACGGCTATTACGAGGTATCCTCGGAACAGCACACGGAGGAATACTTCAAATACTTAAAGCAGACGCTCGAAGGCAGCGACAAGACGCCGGAGCAGCTGGCAACAGATATTGACAATTATGTGAATGCATCCTCCAATCCGATGGCGGTAACGGGGGAGGCTTATAACAGTGATGCGGTTCAATACACTGCAAAGCCCGGATATGATAAGTCGGTATTCAGCAATATGAACATCGATATCCCCGATAATGAAGACGCCGAAAAGCGGACACTTTATCTCGGATCCGTGACGGCGGGCGTATATGCGGGCGGCGTGTTCGGTTATGTGCCGGATGCGTTAAACCTTAGGATCCATGCTGTCAATTATGCAAGGGTCGAGACCAGGACCCGCATGAGCAACGGATTCTCCTATGCCGGCGGTATCGTGGGAAAGACCGGTACCAGGACGATCCTTGAGGATTGCCAAAACAAGGGAGTCACGGTATCGGGTTCCGATTACTACGGCAGTTGGACAGAGAGAAACCGCGGTACCATACAGAGCAACAGCGAGGACGGCTACCTGATCACAAACGCTGTCAGAGTAAGCGACGGAGAGGCCGCTTCGGCCGGATACACCGGGGAGCATGCCTTTGTGGGCGGACTTTGCGGCAGAAACGACGGTACCATAGAAGGCGCGTTCCGCGTGCCGCAAGACAGTGCGAAATACGTAAACGGTTCGGCTTACGTCGGCGGCTTGGCGGGCGAAAATGCCGGTACGATCAAAAAGACGATCATGAAGGGCGAAACAGAGACCACCGCTGTTGAGGTGAGCGATATGACAGCCTTCGGTCTGCTCGCGGGAAGAAACATCGGTACAATCGGTGAGGACGGCTCCCAATGCGAGAACTATGTAAAACTGAAGGCAAACAGCGTAGCCGCTGGTGCTTTTGCCGGATCCGCCTCAAACGGAGCAACCTTTAAAAATCTGATCAACATTGCCGAGATCACCGGCGGCGCGGGCATCGTATATGATGCGGCTGACGGTGTAAGGCTGGATCGCTGCAGAAACTACGGAAGCGCTTCCTATGCGCTCACCAAGGGTGCAGCCGGTACGATCGTGAAAAACAGTCTGGACGCAAGCGGCGCAGAGAGGGCACGGGTGCTCGGAGCGGCCGCGCAGCTAACGAATAACTATTATCTGTCCGGGAAGGTCGGTCCCGAGGACTATACCAAAACAGTGACCTTTGATATCCCGCAGGAAGAGCCGGAGTCCTTTGAGGCAAAGGCGGCGGGCACCCATCATTTTCAGCTTTACGGTATGGACAGGGAGGAACCGGTGCTGCTCGCCGAGAAGGATGTGATATTTGAAACGGGAGAGACGCTGACCATCTCCTATGAAGATGTCTGTGCCCTGATAGATTATCAGCAGCCGGAGCCCTTGACGGACCCGGATACAAACCCCGGTCCGGACGCGGGGGCAGATGGGAATCCGGAAGAAGAGGATCCGGCGGAAGCACAGCCGACCGGCAACTATCGCGTGATGATCACCGTGCCGGAAGAGACGCTTTCCATTCCGTCAGCATACGGGCTTTTGAAGCTCTCGGCGGAGGAACTCGACGGCAAGTTCAGATTGCACGCAGTGCACGAGGCGGAAACGCCCGAATACTTTGTGACTCCCGTGGACGGACTAAGCAGCAACCCGCTTGGAATCCCTGCGTTGTCCGGAGAAGACAAGCTAAATGCGATAAAGTATTTCGATGAGATATTCATGCGTAGATTACTGATCGCCGAATAAGAAAGAACGACGAAAAAGAAGGAAGGAGGTGACCGTCATGCGGTCCTTGACGAAAAAGGAAAATAATCAGGGCGTGGCTTTGATCGTGTGCATTACGGTCATCTCCATTCTGGTCATATTCTGCTTTTCGCTCCTGTTGGTTTCCTATACCCTGTATGCGTCGCAAAACAAGAACCTGCAGAGTGACAGAAACGCGGAGGCCGCAAAAACCCTGGCCGTATCGATCCGGCAGGAACTGGCCGAGGGGAGCGATCAAAGCTATCTGTGCAACTATCTCCGCTACAATGTGCAGCAGGAGAGCTGGCCTTTTTACGAGGTGAACGAAGAGGATGGAAGCGAGGTGGCAGGACATGGCGCTTCGGATGCCAAGCGATACTTCAACCTCACAAAGACCGAGGGCGTCAATATTGAGGGCTACCCGAGTCAGGTAGAGCTGTGCATGTATTGGATGCGGCCCGAGAAACAACCGACGGAAAGGGATAAAACCCGTTTGTTTGTGGAGATCACCTGCCGGTCCGGCAGCCAGAGCTATACGATCAAGAGCGAGTATGAGCTGACGATCTTTATCCCGGATATCGCGACGAATCCGGTGTCAAGCTTTTCCATCAATCCGGCAGACAACACGATTGATACGAGCGAGAGCTGGAGATGGACACTGGTGAGCAGCGAATAGAAAACACGATGCGGAAGGAAACAGCGATGTTCCAAAAGAGTAAACGGTCAAAATCAAATTCCGGAACCACGATGGTAGAAACCCTGGCAGCTTTTACGGTGCTGGCAGTCATTTTGGTGATTCTCTTTCATATCGTGAAGTTTGCGAGTGAATTGCGGATGCTGGCGGTGGATTCCGCACATCTGAATCAGATGTTCACGCGGGAGGTCTACAAGATGCCCGAGGCCATGGATACCGAGTTTGTCGGAACGAATTATTACGGCAAGACCGGGGAGCAGGAGTTTTATGACGCCTACGATGACGGAAGCGGAAAGGAAAACAAGAGCATCGTGACAAACTTCTATCTGGTCCTTGATGAAGAAAAGACCGATATGGACAGCTACTATGCGCATATGAACAAGGGACCGGACCAGGAGGGAGGCGGTTATTTCAAGCTGAAGCTAAACTGCATCTCCGCGGTCGGCTATTTCTGCAAAGACGAGATCATAAACGAAGAAAAGATCGCAAGACCGACGCTGATGAACTATCGGTATACATCGCCCGCCACCGTTGAAGAGCCTTAAAGGACGAGCAATACGCCCCGGAGCTTAGCATAGGACGGGATTTGGAAAAAGAGTATGATAAAACGCATTTTATCAAAAATGAATAGATCGCAAAAGGGTACCACACTCGTGGAGCTGATCGTGTGCTTTGCCCTGATGGGCATATTTATGAGTGCGGCCGCAGTGGTGATCTCCAATATTACCAACATCTACTATGATGTAAAGGGAGAAACCTATGCCAGACAGGTGTCCGATATCGTCCTGAAGCGTATTGCCGGAGAGATCGAAGGCGCAAATATCGATCTGGAAAATCCGGAATCCTATCCGGTCATCTATCGGTCCGCCAAGGACGTTTCCATGAAAAACCGGTCGGGCGAGAAGATCGAGCTTTACGACCGCACGAATACGCTGGTACAGATCTACGGGGAAGACGGTATTTTAAAGATTCGGTATCTTCCCATCAACCCGGATATGGATCCGTCGGATCTCGACTATCAGTCAAAGCATTTTGACGAGACGGTATGGACCTACGACAAAAAGATGTACCAGGGATTCTCCGTGAAGGAGATCCGGTTTGTGCCGGCGCAGCAATACGACATCGATTCTATGCGCCAAAAAGAACAGGGAGACTTGTATCAGGCGTCCTTCGACGAGATGACGGACAAGAATATCACACGGGAATACCCGGTGAATGTGATCGGTGTATTTCTGACACTGCACAGTCCGAAGTACGGAGATTTTTACAGTTATCGGTATCTGCGCATGTACAATGTCGATCAGGCCGAAGCCGATCAGGCCGGGATCAAGTGGAGTACGGGTGAGACAGATACCGTGATCACCCTGGAATAAAACAAACAGATAAGGGGAACGTATGCCGGAAGAAATCATAAACCAACATAATACAGCCTATATCCCGCTTCACAAGCATAGGCGCCAGCTTATAAGAGTCGCGGTGATCATGATCGCCGTATTGCTGCTTATGGTCGGATTCGGCACCTTTTACATGGTGCGTATGTTTGCAGGCGGTCGTGTGGCGTTGCGCGAGGCAAAGAACATCCGACTGGCCATGGTCTCCGCGGATATTGAAGCCTATGGCGTCGGGCGGAGCATTTACGCACCGGAGCGTGCGGAGGGGCTTTCGCCGGGGACACACGACAAGATCGCGTATTTGACTGACATCAACGGAGAGCTTCGGCTGACGGATTATAAAAAAAGCGAGCATCTGATCACAGGATTTACGTATAAAAAAAGCAGATATCTGGTGACCTTTTTCGTTGACGAGCAAGGGGAGGAAAACTGGAAGGTGGACTATCTGCTACCGATCATGGATTATTGATCCATAGGCACTTTTTGAGGGAGGAATCGTATGGCTACTTACAGGTATAAGGCGAAGGACGAACAGGGAAAGACCTTCTCCGGCAGCATGAATGCAAATACCGAACAGGATCTGCATGAACGGCTGAAAAACGACGGGAAATTCCTGATCGACTTCAAAGAAGAAAAGGGAAAGGTGAAGAGCAAACGTCTGAAATATGACCGCTTGTCGGATTTCTCGCGAAACCTGAGCAAGCTGATCAAGGCCGGTATCACACTGGTCAAGGCGCTGCGAATCATCTCCGAGGATGAGGCGATCAAGCCCCAGGAGCGGGAGATCTACGCGGAGGTGCTCCGGGACGTACGGCAGGGTATGACGCTG